>CAVECM010000014.1:0-62435 GCA_963614095.1 Bacteroidaceae bacterium | reverse complement strand
ATCAGGTTACACCCGTGAGGTGGTTCATTAATTTGTCAGCGCAGCTGACATCAGGGATGCCTCTCCCGAGGCAATACCGCAATTACCTGATATTGATTATATCATAACTGTGCAGAAGATAGTCAGCTGCAGCCGCATTTAAGACATTGTATAAGCGTGTTTTCATTATATGCTTTATGGAATGCTCCGGCCCTTTCGGGTTCGCCTCCCCTGAATTACAGTATAACAAAAAACTCAGAAGCTAACGCCTCTGAGTTTTTCTATTGGTACTCCCTAGGGGAGTCGAACCCCTGATTCCGCCGTGAGAGGGCGACGTCTTAACCACTTGACCAAGAGAGCATATCCGATTTACAGACAACAGTATACCACAGCAGAGTGCAGAAGTCAAAACTTTTTTAATGAATTTTCGGATGCATGCTTTATAAATAATAATAACCTTTGATGAATTTTCCGGTGCAGACGTCCGGGAATATCAGAAGCATCACAGTGACATGCAGATGCATATATGATACAATTAAAGCAATAAATTCAGATCATGACATATCATGCCGGAGGACAATATGCCCAAATCAGAACTTACGAAGCGTGCTCTGGCGGCCTCGATTGAAGCTCTTCTTGAGAAAAAGCCGCTGGACAGGATAACGATAAAAGATATAACCGATGAATGCGGTGTGACGAGAAATACATTTTATTATCATTTTGAGGATGTATATGATCTGCTGTCATACATTTTCAAAAGGCAGGCAGATACAGTAATCAGAAATTATGCCGAGGATGACGACTGGGAGGGCTTTTTTCTGAATATACTTACCTACCTCAATGAAAACAGCAATATGATAAATAATGTATATTACTCTATGCGCCAGGAGGAACTGGAGCTTTATATCAAGAAGGTCGTCGGGGTATATGCGCTGCAGGTGATAGATATACAGACCAGAGGCAGCGATGTTGACGAATATGCGAAGAAAGCAGCTGCGGATTTTTACAAGAACGCATTTGTCGGTGCAACACTGCAGTGGATAAGGGAAGGCATGCAGACTGAACCGGCACTGATGGCGGCTCTCTACGACAGCATGTTTCAGGGAACTGTAAAGGCTGCGATTGCCAGCGCTGAGCGTGCTATTAAGAAATAACCGAGGCGGTTTCTGCAGGGCGAAGACGGGTCACGCAGATTACACAAAATAAATGAATGTTATGAAAACTTTAACAAATGATAAGTCGTGTACAAAAATTGTGCACGGCTCTTTTTTTGATTGTATATAAATTCAGACTGCGGTGGTAGACTCGGATTGTACATAAAAAGATACAGAGGTGATATTGATTATGATTAAGCTTGGAGAGGTAATTACCAGGAGGCGAAAGCTGATTCTGGTGATAGCAGTACTGCTGCTTATCCCGTCTGTAATCGGAATGATGGCGACGCGGATAAATTACGACGTCCTGAGTTATCTGCCGGACGATATAGAGACTATAAAAGGGCAGAACATACTTCTGGATGAATTCGGCAAGGGCGGCTTTTCCATGGTAATGGTCGACGGCATGGAACAGAAAGACGTCGCGGAGCTGAAAAGCAAGATTGAAAAAGTCGACCATGTGGACAGCGTCATATGGTACGATACGCTGGTAGATTCGTCAGTCCCGTATGAAATGATTCCTGAAAACATTTATGAGAAATTCAACAGCGGAGACACGACACTGATGGCGGTTTTCTTTGATGAGTCCACATCCTCTGACGAGAGTATGAATGCTGTTTCAGAGATTAGGAAAATAGGCGGCAAACAGTGTTTTGTCAGCGGCATGACGGCTTTTGTCGAGGACCTGAAGGAACTGGCTGAAGAAGAGGAGCCCGTTTATGTGGCGATAGCTGTAGTGCTCTGCTGCATAGTGCTTGCGATTTTTATGGATTCATGGATTATTCCGGTGCTTTTTATAGTCGGAATCGGCATGTCAATACTTTACAATCTCGGGTCCAATGTGTTCATGGGGCAGATTTCTTATATTACAAAGGCGCTCAGTGCGGTGCTGCAGCTGGGGGTTACTATGGACTATTCCATATTCCTGTGGCACAGCTATGAAGAACAGAGACGCAATCCGGATATGAGCAAGGAAGATGCAATGTCGCATGCCGTGGCAAATACATTTGTGTCAATAACAGGGAGCTCTCTTACAACCGTGGCGGGATTCCTGGCGCTGTGCTTTATGACATTCACACTGGGAAAAGACCTCGGTATTGTAATGGCGAAGGGTGTTATTTTCGGAGTGATTGGCTGCATCACGATTCTGCCGTCACTGATACTGACGTTTGAGCCTCTTATAGAGAAAACAAGGCACAGGGGCATTATTCCTAAGTTTGATAAACTGTCCGGTCTGGTAACGAAAAAACCGGGAATATTCGCAGTGATATTTATCGTTCTGATGGTGCCGGCTTATTTCGGTTATTCACATACGGATGTATACTACAATCTTGATAAAAGTGTGCCGGATACGCTGCCGTTCCATATTGCAAATGAAAAGCTGAGCGAAGAATTTGACATGAACACGACACATATGCTCCTCGTTGATGCAGACATGGATAAAAAAGACGTGGACAGTATGATGAATGAAATTGATGAAATTGACGGAGTCAAGTATACACTCGGGCTGGAAAGTGCGGTAGGACCGTCGGTACCGGATGAAATAATTCCGGGGCAGCTTGAGAGTATTGTTAAAAGTGACAACTATCAGCTGCTTATAATCAATTCTGAATATAAAGTAGCAAGTGATAAAGTGAACAATCAGATTGACAGTATAAATAAGGTAGTAAAAAAATATGATAATAATGGAATGCTCATAGGAGAGGCACCATGTACAAAAGATCTGATCAGTATCACAGACACGGACTTCAAGGTAGTGAGTGCGATTTCAATCGCAGCCATATTCCTTATTATAGCAATAGTCCTGAAATCGATATCTTTGCCGATTATACTGGTAGCAGTCATAGAGCTGGCTATCTTTATAAACATGGGCATTCCATATTATACAGGAACGGAGCTGCCGTTCATCGCCTCGATATGTATCAGCACGATACAGCTCGGATCGACAGTTGACTATGCGATACTGATGACTACCCGCTACAAGAGGGAACGCTATGACGGCAGGAGCAGGCATGAGGCGATAAAAATCGCACATTCGGCATCGATGCCGTCGGTAATGGTCAGTGCGCTCGGCTTCTTTGCAGCTACATTCGGTGTAGGGCTTTATTCCGATATAGATATCATCAGTTCACTCTGCAATCTGATGGCACGCGGTGCAATAATAAGTATGCTTGTGGTAATGTTTATTCTGCCGTCGATGTTCATGCTGTTTGACAGAGTGATATGCAGAACAAGCAAGGGTTTTCTGCATAAAAAGGCTGAGGATACGGTACCGGCTGAATCAGCAGAATGATATATTCCGGCAATAACAGATAAACCCCGAAATCAGGTGATGAAATGAAAAATCCCGGAGGCGGGGAATCTGTACAGAAACATGGAGGATAGAAATGAATACTTTGTATATAAACAAATCAAAGAGAAGAAAGATATTATCATGTGCGGCAGCTGCAGCGGTGGCTTTTGTCATGACGGCGGCTCCGGTGTCGGCAGCTCAGAGCAGCACAAACATAAAAGACGAAACGGTATATGTTGTAACGGAATCTGACGGCAGCACATCCGATATCATAGTCAGCGATCATCTCAAGAATAAGAATTCAGATGCCAAATTAAAGGATGCCACAACGCTGACAGATATAGAAAATACAAAGGGCGATGAGAAATACAAGAAAGGTGATAATGGGACGCTTACATGGGCAGCTGAAGGCAGTGATATTTATTATCAGGGGAAAACAGATAAAGATGCACCTGTTGCCATGAGCGTGAAATACTACCTGGATGATAAAGAAGTAAGCGGCAGCAGTCTCGAGGGAAAAAGCGGAAGGCTGAAAATAAAAATCAATTATGAAAACAATGCATATGCGAATGTAAACGGAAGCAGTGTAAAAGTTCCGTTCGTTGTGCTTACGGGAATGATTATAGAGAATGACTGCTTCGAAAATGTCACAGTCAGCAGCGGGAAGGTGATTGATGACGGAGAAAAATCCTTTATAGTGGGAATGGCGGCGCCCGGTCTTGCAGAAAGTCTGGGTCTGTCCGAATCGGAGCTCGGACTTGGAAGCACTGTTGAGATAACCGGAGACGCGGATAAATTTGTTCCGGAAGATCTGATGACAGTAGTCACGAATGATTTCTTTCAGGATATAGATACGGATGAATTTTCCTCACTGGATGTCGAGGATCAGATAGATGAGCTTGACAGTGCGGCAAAAGAACTGGTAAGCGGTACGGATACTCTGTATGCAGGTATACATAAACTCAGTGACAGCTCCGCGGCGCTTTCTGACGGTGTGAAAAAGCTTGATGCCGGCGCGTCTGCTCTCAGTCTGGGAACAGGCAGTGCTCTGAGCGGAAGTCTGGAGCTGGCATCGGGAACAGCGGCTTTTTCTGCGGCCCTTGGGACTAATCTCGGCACACTGAAGACAGGTGCAGAGCAGCTCGAAGCAGGAAGCAGCAGAATCAGCTCCGGCGTGCTTGCTCTTAAAACGGCATTTGATACAGGAGACGGAACTTCCTCGAATCCGGGTGTTCTGGCGGCTTCAAAGAGTATAAAAGACGGAATAACTTCACTGAAGACAGGAACAGAGAAGGCGAAAAGTGCCAGCATACAATATCTTTCGGGTGCAGAAACAGTACTTGAACAGCTTTATACAACGGGAAAACTGTCAGAAGAAGAATATTCATCATTAAAGGGCTCGATAGACAAATCAATTGAATATCAGAATATGATATCGGTGCCTGATGCACTTACGGCAGGAGCGGCAGCCCTTGACAGCGGGCTTAACACTATATACGGACAGATTGCCTCGGGTGACGGCACGGAAGCTAATCCGGGTCTTGTAAAGGGCAGTGCATCGGTTGAAGCCGGAGCGGCTGCTCTGACAGACGGTCTCGATAAAGCCACAGCGGATACGGGCTCACTGACATCAAGTGCAGAGGAGCTTGCAGCCGGTGCGCAGAAGCTCAGCGCAGGAGAAAGTGAGCTGTCGGATGGAGCTGAGGAACTGGCCGAGGGTATGTCGCAGCTCAGTGATAAATCAGTGCTGCTGATAAACGGAATCAATCAGCTTGATCTTGGATCGGAAACTCTGAATAAAGGTATGCAGAAGTTTTATGAGCAGGGAATAGCAAAGATAGTAAAGCTTTACAACAGTGAGCTTAAAGGCACTGTAAACAATGCAGAGGCAGTGATAAAAGCAGGCAGACAGTATAATACATTCACTGAGGTGCCTGACGGAATGAATGGAACCGTAAAGTTCATATACAGAACAAAGCTTGCAGACTAAAAGTGATAAGAACCTGAAACGGCAGAAGTCCGGGGGATGGCTAAGCCTCCGGACTTCTGCCGTTCTGCTCTTATGCATACAATCTGATAACACAAAAAAGCGGAAAAGGGACGGTGTGGCTACCGTCCCTTTTCCTGGCAATTATGTTGTGAAAACTCAAAAAGTCAGGTTTCGAATTTTGTGCTGATAATCGTCCGATGACAAGTTGGTAAATCATCTGATGATATATCTTTCAGTTAGTTTGTGTACCAGCCCGGAAGACCAGGTTCGAGGCAGTCGTTGATCTGCTTGATTTCCTGATACTCTTCAAGTCCCTGTACACCGAGGTCTCTGCCTATACCCGACATCTTGTAGCCGCCCCAAGGACCTTCTACGAAGCAAGGGTTGAAGCAGTTAATCCATGTGATTCCCGCACGCAGCTCTTTGATAACTCTGATAGCACGCATGTGGTCATTTGTGAATACAGCTCCTGCGAGACCGTAATCTGTATTATTTGCGAGTTCAATAGCTTCTTCTTCAGTTTCAAAAGTCTGAATAACTACTACAGGTCCGAATATCTCTTCTCTTACGATTTTCATATCCGGTGTGCAGTTGTCAAATACAGTAGGTCTGATGAAGAAACCTTTGTCGCAGCCGTCTGCCATGTGGCGTTCACCGCCGCACAGACATACGGCGCCTTCTTTTTTACCTATTTCTATATATTCAAGTACATCGTTCATCTGTCCTTCAGATACCATAGCACCGATATCAGGATTCTTCATAGGATCTCCGATAGTCATGTTGTTGGCTCTTTCAACGAGACGATTTACGAATTCATCATGTATTGATTTGTGAACTATTATACGTGAACCGGCTGAACAGATTTCGCCCTGGTTCATGAAAATACCTATCATTGCCCATTCAACGGCACGTTCGATATCGATATCCGGGAACAGGATGTTAGGGGATTTACCGCCGAGCTCCAGCCCGATTTTCTTTACATTGCCTGCAGCAGCACGCATGATGCTCTGCCCTACAGCAGTACTTCCTGTGAATGTGATGCTGTCAACCTTCTTGCTTTCAGCAAGCTCGTTGCCGATAAGCCCGCCGGGTCCGAGAACGAGGTTGAAGCAGCCTTTCGGCAGACCTGCTTCTTCAAATATCTCAAACAGCTTTACTACACTTACAGGTGTGATTGTTGCCGGCTTCAGTATTACACTGTTTCCTGCAGCCAGAGCCGGTGCAAGCTTCCAGATAGCTATCATGAGAGGATAGTTCCACGGTGTTACCAGTGCACATACACCAACCGGTTCGTGAATAGTATATGAGTGCATTGCTCCGAAGCCGTCGTTAACCTCATATGATCCGCCTGCAGGCTTTGTTATAAGCCCTGCATAATATTTAAATACGTGAATTGCATCATCTACGTCACACTCTGATTCTCTGAGCGGTTTACCGTGGTTTTCTGTTTCAATAGCAGCCAGTTCATCTCTTGCTGCATCCATAAGGTCAGCTATTTTGAACAGGATATCAGCTCTTGCCTGTGCCGGCATTCTTCTCCATTCGCCTCTTCCTTTGCCGTAGAAAGAGTCATAAGCTGCGTCAATAGCTAATTCAACATCTTCTTTGCCGCTTTTTACAGCCAGACCTATTACTTCGCCGTTTGCAGGATTAATAACATTTGTTGTCTCTCCTGAAATGGCAGGTCTCCATTCGCCATTAATGTAGTTCTGAAATACTTTCATACCTTTTACCTTTCTGCATCAGACAGTGTATTTCTCTTTTGATTAAATACATACTTTGAAATCTGATGATTCTCGTGATTCTTTTGGTTCTGCTTTTTTAAGATTCAGATTTATTAGAACCTTGTTTATCTGCAGTATAGAGTAAAAAGCATGCAGCAAGTGTTGTTTATACAACACTTTGAATAATTTACTTGCTGAAAACACATTATCGGTTTGCTGTCAGCTAATGCAAAAGGCTGCAGAAACACTTGAAAAATCAATGCAGCGAGTGACAGAATACGAGGAGTTTACTAATCATCAGTGCCAACTGAATAGATTGTATATCTGCTTCCCGAAAAATCGATGAGTCCGTCACGTCTCATTTCATTGAGTTCTTTTGAAAGTGTGCTGCGGTTTATGCACAGATACTGTGCAAACTGATCCTGCGTCATCCCTAAATCAAAGGTCCGGGCATTGCGTTTTTCACTGATTATGCTCAGGTGTGTTGTTATTCGTTCGCGTATCGTACGCTTGGAAAGGACATCGACCTTGTACATAATCTTGATGTATGCGTCCGAAAGAATCTTTGTCATATTCTGCAGAAGGATAATCCTGCTGCTGTCTGAAATCACAGGCGCAGTGAAAAAATCCGCATATCTGAAAATCACAAGAGTGCAGTCGGTTCCGGCAATAAGCATGCTCGGGCTTGTTACAAAAGTCGATGAAACAGCTTCGAGCCCGACAATGTCATTTGTGCGGAAGGTCTGCAGTATCTGCGAAGTACCGTCATAATGGTATTTCACAGAAAAAACTCTGCCCGCTGCGATTATGCCTATTTTGTCGATTGCATCGCCCTGTATGAGGATAATTTCATCCTCGGAATACATCTTCACATAGGGTCTCAGGTCTCGGCAGATAGCGTCAAAATCAGCCTTGGGTATATTTTTAAACAAAGTGGAGTCTCTTATGTTCTCCAGATCAAACATTGCATTTCCCCTTAAACATGTATAAGTCACTGATTATATTACCAAAGATTATACATCTAATATGTTGTATATACAACATTTTGCGTTTGCCTGAAAAACATTTGCGGTTTTGGGCGTAAGTATACAGACTTGTTTCTCCGGAGGCCGCAATCTTGACACAGGCGCCTCAAAAGGCTATAATTCAAGCCATGATACCTGCCGAAACACAGGAAAAAAGCAGAATTTTTAAACAAACCGAATTTTAAACAAACCGAATGGGTTTGACATATTCAGGAAGGAAATAAATGAAAATAATTATCACAGCTGGGGGAACCAGCGAACGCATAGACGATGTCAGAATGATAACGAATTCATCCACAGGAAGGCTGGGATATGCCATAGGAAAGGCCTTCGCAGATATCCACGGAGATAAGCTGGAGAAAATATATTATCTGCACGGCCTGAGAGCGGCTTATGTGGAGGACGAAATTGTTGAACCCATTGCAGTGGAAGGCGTGATGGATCTTCAGGCAAAGCTTGCGGAGCTGCTCGAGAATGAAAAAATAGATGCAGTGATACATGCGATGGCAGTCAGCGACTATCTTGTAAATGAGGTCACGACACTTGACAGAATACGCGGCACAGAGAATCCGGAAAACAAAGCCGATTTGTCCGGCAATAAGATAAGTTCGGATATAGATGACCTTGTGATTCATATGAAGCGTTCACCGAAGGTCATAAATATGATTAAGAAGAAGAGTCCGGACACCATTCTTGTGGGCTTCAAGCTGCTGAGCGGGGTTCCGCATGAAGAACTCATAAATGTCGGGAAAAATCTGATGAATAAAAACGACTGCGACTTTGTGCTTGCAAACGATCTGCGTGAGATAGGCGCGGATTTTCACAAAGGGTATCTTATCCACAAAGACGGCACATATGATATAATGGAGACTAATGAGGAGATTGCCCGAATGATAGCAGCACGCGTGATGGAGTCGTGTTAAAGGGAGGTAGCTTTCAATGAATATAGTTCTTGGCGTTACTGGAAGCATAGCGGCATACAAGGCTGCAGACATCATCAGCAGATTGAAAAAGCTGGGACATGAAGTCGATGTGATTCTGACGGAAAGCGGCAGCAGAATAATAACGCCGATTACATTGCAGACAATGAGTAAAAACAAAGTATATATGGATATGTTCGAGGAGATCACGCCGAAGGAAGTGAAGCACATATCGCTTGCGGAGAAGGCGGACGTTCTGCTGATTGCGCCGGCAACTGCGAATATCATAGGGAAGATTGCCAACGGAATCGCGGATGATTTTCTTTCCACGGTTGTGATGGCGGCGGCGAATACCACAACTGTATATATTGCGCCTGCAATGAACACAAACATGTATGAAAATCCGATAGTGCAGGGAAATATCGAAAAGCTCAGGAAGCTGGGATATCGTTTCATAGAGCCGAAGGAGTCCATGCTCGCATGCGGGGTCAGCGGTAAAGGTGCACTGGCGGATGTTGATGATATAGTAAATATAATCGAAGGGAGCAGCAGATAGATGATCAGATACCACAGCACAAGAGGCAGTAAAAACACAAAGACGGCGGCACAGGCCGTTATCAAGGGAATTGCAGAGGATAAGGGACTTTATGTGCCTGACACCGTGCCGGCACTTCCGAAAAAAATATCGGAATATGTCGGGAAACCATACAAAGAGGTTGCGCGTGACATTATCAACGCATTTTTCACGGATTACACAGCTGAGGAAATGCAGCACTGCGTAGACGGTGCATACGACTCAAAGTTCGAGGAGAAAGAAATTGTTCCTGTAAAAGAAGCAGGCGGAGCATATTTCCTGGAGCTTTATCATGGAAAAACAGCAGCGTTCAAGGATATGGCGCTTTCCATACTGCCTTATCTGCTCACGACCGCCATGAAAAAGGAAAATGAGGACAAGAAGATATGCATACTCACAGCAACCTCGGGCGATACGGGAAAGGCTGCGCTGGAGGGCTTCGCGGATGTTCCGGGAACTGAGATTATAGTATTTTTCCCTAATCAGGGTGTCAGTGAGGTGCAGGAAAGACAGATGGTTACGCAGGAGGGTGCAAATACGCACGTTTTTGCGATAGAAGGCAATTTCGATGATGCTCAGACAGGAGTAAAGAAGATATTTAACGATGCGGCATTTGCGGATAAACTGGCAGCGCACGGCTGCAGACTTTCGTCGGCAAATTCTATCAATATCGGACGCCTGGTACCGCAGGTGGCATATTATGTATACGGGTATACAAAGCTCGTGGAGCGAGGCGTGATAAATGAGGGCGACAAAATCAATATAGTAGTGCCTACAGGAAATTTCGGAAACATACTCGCGGCATATTATGCAGGCAGAATGGGAATTCCGGTGAATAAGTTCATATGTGCATCAAATAAAAACAAAGTGCTTACAGACTTCTTCAATACCGGTGTTTACGATATCAACAGAGAATTTTATCTGACGAACTCACCGTCGATGGATATACTGATTTCCAGCAATCTCGAAAGACTGCTCTATCACCTGGCGGGAAATAACGGCGATGAGATAAAGAAACTGATGGAGGCGCTGGATACAGAAAAGAAATACGAGGTCAGCGAGAAAATCAGGAACGGAATGAAGGACTTCTGCGGCGGTTACGCCGACGTTGAGGAGACAAACGAAGCCATAGGCAGAATGTACAGAGAAAACGGATACCTGATGGATACTCATACAGCTGTGGCATATAAGGTTTATGAGGATTATGTAAAGGAGACAGGTGACAAGACGCCTGCGCTGATTGCTTCCACCGCAAGTGCATACAAATTCGCAGACAGCGCAGCTCATTCAATCGGACTGGGCGATGAAGAAAACGGATTTGCATATGTCAGAGCGCTTGCCGAAGAGACAGGTGTGAGAGTGCCGGCAGGGCTTAAGAATCTTGACAAGAAAGAAATAAGGCACAAGGGCGTCATCAAAGTTTCGCAGATGCCTGAAGCTGTCGAAAAAAGTGTGATATAGCAATCGCTGCACACTGCTGAAAGGTCTGCGGGACGATATGCAGAAAACATGATATGTACAGTACATCCGGGTAAATCCGCTGTAAGCGGTTTTATCCGGATGTGTTTTTCTTTCTGAGGTTTTTAAGCTTTTTTATGCGCTCTTCCTTTCTGAAGCGGCGGCGCTTGAGAGCATACGGCTTTGTGACGGGAAACAATGCTTTATGATGACGGAGTCTTCTGTACGGATATATCACCTTGCCGATGCCTCTGTTGTAGATTCTGAATCCCAGTATGCCGATCCAGTGTTCCTTTCGTTTTCCTTTTTTTGTTTCCTCGCGTTCAATCCCGTATGCATTGAAGGGTACCCTGTTTTTTACTGCTGCAATCAGATCGTTGTTGCAGTGTATATCTGCATCAATCTCCGTACAGGCCATTCCTATGTATTCGGTGACATGAGAATCCGATCCGGCAAATGTCGGCAGATTGAATTCATCGGCGAGGATTTTCGCACGCCTGTTTGATTTTTCGGATTCACATGTATTGAACGTTTCGATAAAGTCGAATTTTTTTATGAGGTGCATATCCATCTGCTTGAAGCCCATTGCGCTTGAGCTGGCGACGCCGAACGGATGCGCAGGTCCCAGTATGCCGCCGAAAATATGAACTATTTTTATGAGCTTGCTGCAGCGCATGCCGCGTATTTTGAAAATCGGGAAATACATATCATCAGGCATTATGACGAGGATGTGACCGGCGTCTTTTGTATCATATTCTATGCCCCGGATGACACAGAAATCCTTATAGCGCGGATCCTTCCGCATTGAATCCCAGGCTTTGCAGCCTTTATAGCTGTTATGGTCAGAAATCATGAAACCATCATACCCCAGTGCCATGAATTTGCAGACAAATTCACTTACGGGCACTCTGGAATCGAGAGATCCCTCTTTTGTGTGACAATGTAAATCAAATTTCATTCTAATCGCCTCGGTTCTTTTTAAGCAGCAGGCATGAATCGGGAAATAATATTCTTATTCGGGATATCTGCGGCTTTATAATAATATATTATGCCTAACGATATAAAATATCAATGACGTTACAGTGAAAAAACGTTAAATATTCTTTATGTACGGTACATGAAGCACGGCATGCGGGAAGCGGACCGGCGGATTGGCGGACATTTTCGTCCGCAGAGAGAATCGGGGCACGTCATAACAAAACATTATAGCCTGTATATAAAAAAACTTCATATGCAGTGCGCAGAATTTTGTGTTTTGATATTGACATAATCCGTATAGGAATTCTATAATAAAAACAGAAAACAAAATCTGTTTCAGGGCGAGGCGAAATTCCTCACCGGCGGTGTTTGGTCAGAAAAAACATAATTAAAGACCATAAGTCCGCGAACCTAGTGATAGGCCGAGCAGGTGTGAATCCTGTACCGACGGTTAAAGTCCGGATGGAAGAAACAAAGATAACTTATGTTTATATTTTCATGAGTATATTTATCCTGGAGCAAATATTGTTCCGGGATTTTTGTTTGTGCCTGAAAATATTGATTAAGCAGAAAACCTGACAGATGAAGTCAAAACATTATTATCAACAAGTTCAAAGGAGGGTTTCTGATGACTCAGAAAAACATTGAAAACAACACAATCGTCAATCACAGAATGACAAGCAGAGAAAAAACCGTAAGACTGGCCAAGATGGGCATGCTGGTTGCGATATCAATCGTACTGGTGTATTTCATACACTTCCCGATATTCCCGGCAGTGGCATTTCTTGAATACGATCCTGCGGATATTTCCATACTGATAGGCACATTTGCATTCGGTCCTCTTGCAGGCGTAGTACTCACGGTTCTGACATCGATTATACAGGGACTGACTGTCAGCGCTGCCAGCGGACTCTACGGCATAATCATGCATATCATATCGACAAGTGCTCTTGTGCTTGTGGCAGGATTCATTTACAAATACAACAAGACAAGGAAGGGCGCTGTTATAGCGCTGATCTGCGGAGTTGCGGCTATGACAATCGTAATGGTAGGAGCAAACATGGTAATCACACCGCTTTTCATGGGTGTATCGAGAAGCGTGGTATGGAGCCTTATGCCGTTCATTGCAGGCTTCAATGCTATAAAAGCCGGTATAAACTCAATCGTTACCTTCCTCTTATACAAGAGAATATCCGGATTTCTGCATAAGACTGTATAAAGCCGGCCGGCATCTGCATACAGTAAAACCGCAGTTGTACCGAGGAATAATAAAATAATAAATACAGGAGCATGCATGATGCGGCATATGGGTGATATGACGGACAGTGCATGCTTTTTACATGCAAAAATGCCCGCGCCCCGACCTTTATATTATTGATTTTGTGTGTTATACTACTTAAGTTATGGAAGAGAAAATAATCGTAATAAAAAACGAAGAGGAAACAAAAAAATTCGGAAGAGAGCTTTCCGAAAAACTGTCTCCCGGGAGCATCATTGCACTGACCGGTGACCTTGGGACAGGGAAAACAGCACTGACCAAAGCGATTGCCGAGGGGCTCGGAGTGAAGGAGATGATAACGAGCCCTACTTTTAATATCGTGAGACAGTATGACAGCGGGAGGCTGCCTCTCTATCATTTTGACGTATACAGAATCGGTGATGTCGATGAAATGTATGAGCTGGGATACGAGGAGTATTTTTTCGGAGAAGGCGTATGTGTCATAGAGTGGGCGGATATTATAGAAGAAATTATTCCTGAGGATGCCATACGTATAGAAATCGAGTACGGCGAGAAAGAAGGAGAGCGTATATACAGATGTTTATTTTAGGAATTGAAACTACAGGAGCATTTGCATCAGCCGCACTTATCGATGAGACGGGTGTGCTGGGATATGTAAAGGGCAGTGACCGGTTTTCACATCTGCAGAATCTGATGCCTCAGATTGAAAGTATAATTCGCTCAAGCGGAACTGCACTGAGGAATATAGATGTGATAGCTGTCTCAAACGGTCCGGGATCGTTTACAGGCATAAGGATAGGCGTATCATCAGCAAGAGCTCTGTCGCAGGTTCTGGGAACCCCGTGCGCTGCAGTGTCAAGCCTGGAAGCACTGGCTATGCGTGCAGCGGATACTGCAGACAATGGTGTGCTTATATGTCCTATGCTTGATGCAAGGCGGCATCAGGTTTATGCGGGGGGATATTTTCTTGCGGACGGATGGCCCGTTGAGAAAATAAAAGCCGGTCCGTATATGCTTGATGAGTTTCTGCAGATGGCTGAAGGATATGAACGGATTCTCCTGATGGGAGACGCGACGGACGTTTATGCCGAAAAGATTGCGCAGCTGCGTCCGGAGGGTGCTGAAACGGCACCGGAGGATATTAAATATCAGGATGCGGTTACGGTTGCGAGGCTGGGAGCAAAGCTTTATAAAGAGAAGGGCGGACTTCAGTACAATCAGCTGAAGCCGGAATATATGCGGATTGCCGAGGCCGAGCGGAAGCTGAGGGAAAAGCAGAAGAAGGGCTGATTTTATATGACGGAAATTATCATAAGACGGGCAGAGAAGGATGACGTCCGTGACATCTATGATATTGAGAAGCTGTGCTTTGCATCTCCGTGGAGTGTGGACTCGCTGACATATGAACTGGAGAAAAATCCGATGGCGCTTTACATAGCGGCGGAGGCGGACGGAAAAACGGCAGGATATGCGGGTCTGTGGAAAATAGGCGATGAAGGCCATATAACGAATGTTGCGGTGCGGCCGGAATTCCGGAGAATGAAAATCGGAGAAAAAATAATCGGCGCACTGATAGAGTCTGCGTCGGGGGAAGGCATAGCGCACTTTACACTTGAAGTGAGAAAATCAAATATGCCTGCGATAAAGCTTTACGAAAAATTCGGATTCCGCACAGAGGGAGTACGGAAGAAATACTATGAAGATAACGGCGAGGACGCACTCATAATGTGGAGTCATACGGCACAGGCGGCAGAGAAATAATACCGGACGGATACGCAGGATATCTGCACCGGAGTATATCATAAAATGAGCGAAATAAAAAAGGACGAAACAATCTATGAAAAACGGAAAATTACTGACACTTGCAATAGAGTCAAGCTGCGATGAAACAGCAGCAGCTGTGATGCTGGAAGGACGTGAGATTCTTTCCAATATTATTTCGTCGCAGATAGCGATACACAAGCAGTACGGCGGAGTGGTGCCGGAAATCGCATCAAGGCATCACCTTGAGAATGTCAATACGGTGGTGGACCAGGCACTGGAGGAGGCAGGCGTCAGTCTTGATGATGTGGATATGATAGGAGTGACATATGGTCCGGGGCTTGTCGGGGCGCTGCTCATAGGTCTTGCCACGGCAAAGGCATATGCACTTGCGGCAGACAAACCGCTTATCGGGGTGCATCATATACAGGGACATATAAGTGCGAATTACATAGAACACAGGGAACTCGAGCCGCCTTTTATGTCGCTGATAATCTCGGGCGGGCATACCAATATTGTCGAGGTAACAGGCTACAATCAGTGCCGGGTGCTCGGAGGCACAAGGGATGATGCCGTGGGAGAGGCATACGACAAGGTTGCAAGAGTGCTGGGGCTTGGTTACCCGGGAGGTCCTCAGATTGACAGAATAGCTAAAGAGGGAAATCCTCATGCAGTTGAGTTCAAAAGGGTGTTTCTGGAAAAGGGCAGCCTGGATTTCAGCTTCAGCGGGATTAAGACCGGTGTTCTTAATTATATAAATTCCGAGAAACAGGCAGGAAGAACGATAAATCAGGCTGATGTGGCGGCAAGCTTTCAGGCTGCCGTTCTGGATGTTATTGTGGCAAAGACAGTAAAGGCTGCAAAAGACATGAACAAAGATAAAATCGTACTTGCGGGGGGTGTTGCATCAAACAGCAGGCTTCGTGAGATGATGAATGAGGAATGCGGCAGAAACGGCATCGAGCTGTATTATCCGTCACCGATACTGTGCACGGATAATGCTGCAATGATAGGCTGCGCCGCATATTATAAATATATGGCCGGAGAACGCGATGATCTGACTCTGGATGCAATCCCGAATCTGGAACTGTAGCCGGCTTTAATCAACGGAAAGGAAGAAATGCAGAACTGTAAAAGGACTGCAGGTTCACATATGATAGTAGTATCAGCAAAAGATCTGACAAAAGCATACGGAACAGATGTCATACTGGACAAAGTTTCGTTTCACATAAACAAAGGAGAACGCGTAGGTATAATAGGCGTTAACGGAGCGGGAAAAACAACGCTTCTGAAAATTCTTACGGGAGAACTGGCGTGCGAGGAGGGAGATTTTTTCATTTCCTCGGATATAAACATAGGATATCTGAAGCAGGACGGTGCGTTTGATTCTGAGAAAACAGTGATAGAGGAAGTCGAAAGTATATTTGCGGCCTATCCGGCGATGGAAAAGGAAATGGAAAAGCTGCTTTCCGATGTGGAGAGGCTTTCGGCGGCCGGCGCTGCAGGAGAAGCGGAAAGCCGCAGGCTGCTGGAACGTTACGATGCGCTGCAGGAAAAATTCAAGGATTCGGGCGGCTACACATACAAGAGTGAGATTACGGGCATACTTTCCAGCATGGCATTCGGCGAGGACAGCTATGACAAGAAGATTTCATCGCTGAGCGGAGGAGAAAAAACGAGACTGTCGCTGGCTTGTCTGCTTCTGAGAAAACCGGATATACTGTTTCTGGACGAGCCGACGAATCATCTGGATATCGGAACGCTTAAATGGCTGGAGCAGTACCTCAAAAGCTACAAGGGAACCATTGTGCTGGTATCCCACGACAGATATTTTCTGGATGAGACGGTAACGCGTATTTTTGAGGTGGAAAACCACAAGCTTAATATATATGAGGGCAATTATTCTTTTTATGCGCAGGAGCGCAGGAACAGACGGGAAACCGAAATGCGCAGATATGAGAAGCAGCAGAAGGAAATAAGCCGTCAGGAAGATATGATACGCAGATTCAAGCAGCGAGGTACGGAAAAGCTTGCAAAGCGTGCAGCCTCGCGTGAAAAAAAGCTTGCTGCCATGGAAGTGATGGACAGGCCCGAGGGAACGTCGGGAAAGATGAAGCTGGCATTCAGGGCTGACTTTCAGAGCGGAAAAGATGTTCTGTATGCAGAGAACCTGTCAAAGAGCTTTGGCTACGGGTCGAGAAGAACGGAGCTTTTTCATGATGTGAATCTTGATATAAAACGCGGTGAGCGGGTCTGCATAGTAGGTGCAAACGGCATAGGAAAGACAACGCTGCTCAGGATTCTGATGGGTGAGCTTTCTGCCAATACAGGAAGAATAAAAATAGGCCATAATGTACAGTTCGGATATTATGACCAGGGACAGCAGCTTCTGAACGCATCGAATACTGTTATGGGTGAGGTGAGAGACTCCTACGGCCTTTACACGGATACGGAGATAAGAAACATACTCGGACGGTTTCTGTTCAGAGGTGACGAGGTTTTCCTGACAGTAGGCTCGCTGAGCGGAGGAGAAAAGGCAAGACTGTCGCTTCTGAAGCTGATGCTTTCGGGGGCAAATGTGCTGATGCTTGACGAACCGACGAACCATCTGGATATAGAGTCAAAGGAAGTGTTTGAAGAAGCACTGCTGGATTTTCCGGGGACATGCATAATAGTATCTCATGACAGATATTTTCTGAACAGGATACCGACCAGGATAATAGAGCTTACGGCCGGGGGAATCGATAATTATCTCGGCACATATGATTACTATGTCGAGAAGAAACAGCAGCAGATAAAATCCGGAAAAAAATATCTGGAGGAGATGTCAGCGAAAAACCATGCGGATACAGCGGGTGCATCCGCTGCATCGGGGAATTCCGCACCGGGCGGTTCGGCCGGGGGTGCAGGCGTACATCAGGGGGGAATGCCGGATGCCGGTGAGGCTCAGATGTCATCCGCAGAACGCAGAAGGCTGCAGAAAGAAAAGGAAGCTGAGGAACGCAGACTGAGACGTCACAGAGAAAAGCTGGAAAAAGAAATTCAGGAGGCGGAGGATGCGATAAAAGAGCTTGAAGGCGAGCTCTGCAGAGAAGATGTGATTACGGATCATGTAAAGCTGGCAGAAATCAGCAGGGCGCTTACGGAGAAAAAAGACGAGCTGGATGAAAAATATGAAAGCTGGCTTTCGCTGCAGGAGTAGCTGCCGCTCCGGACTCCGCTGCAGGTGCACGGCCGGGGTGCCGGTTTTTTTCTTAAAACTATTGCAATAAAACATAGCTTAATCTATAATGGTTGGGAGTTGTCAGTTTTATTATTCATGACACGGATAACAGCGAAAAGCGATATTTTTTATTATGGAGGTATATATCATGACATTAGACAAAATCAAGGGAATAATTGCAGAACAGTTAGGTGTTGAAGAAGACGATGTTAAGATGGAAACACATCTCATGAAGGATCTCGAGGCTGATTCACTGGATGCAGTTGAGATTATAATGGCTATCGAAGACGAATTCGACATCGAAGTTCCTGACGAAGATGCAGAGAAATTCCAGACAGTCAGCGATATCGTTACTTACGTGGAAGCAAGAGCATAAGCAAGGATGAAAAGGCAAACTAAGATTTCCAATGCTGTGATTAAAAGGCTGCCGCGATACAGAAGATATCTCAGAGAGCTGCAGAAAAAAGGCGTGGATAAGATATCCTCCAATGAATTCAGTAATCTGACAGGGTATACGGCATCACAGATCAGACAGGATCTTAACAATTTCGGAGGCTTCGGACAGCAGGGGTACGGCTACAGTGTGGACGGACTTTATGCTGAGATAAGCGCAATCCTCGGACTGGACAAGCAGTACAAGATGGTTATAGTAGGAGCAGGCAACCTTGGTCAGGCTCTGGCTAATCATACTTACTATTACAAGACAGGTTTCATAGTTACCGGGATTTTTGAAATAAATCCGAAGCTTATCGGAATGAAAATCAATGATATCGAGGTCATGGACTACGATAATATCGTTGAGTTTGTTGAAGAAAATGAAATAGATATAGGTATTATATGTACTACGAAGGATGCAGCTCAGGAAGTGGCGGACAAGCTCTGCTTTGCCGGAGTAAGAGGGTTGTGGAACTTTGCGCCTATAGATATAGAAACGCCTAATCATGTAGCACTGGAAAATATGCATATAAGTGACAGCCTGCATTCGCTTGCATATCATATGAACAGAAACCAGAGTCAGGAAAAAGAAAACAAAGAAAAAGAATAAGTGCAGGCAGACTACTACATAAGAATATTGGTAAATTAAATAACCGTTTCATAGTGAAACGGTTATTAATTATCACATTGATATCTGTTTATTGAATTACTCTTCAACCGGAGCATCAACAGGACATGCGCCTGCACAAGCGCCGCAGTCAATGCAAGCACCTGAATCAATAACATACGATGAATCTCCCTGCGAAATAGCGCCTGTAGGACATTCGTCCATGCAAGCTCCGCAGCTGATGCATGAGTCTTTGATTACATAAGCCATTGTAAGTACCTCCTTTATAATTATCACTAAATGACAAACTGATTATATCAGACCTTAATGAGGAATTCAAGATGAAAGTTTACGGACTTATAGGGAAAAGCGGCACGGGTAAAAGTTTTCAGGCTGTTAACCTTTGCCGTGAGTATAATATTGAGAGTATTATCGATGACGGTTTGTTCATATGCCGCAGTAAAGTTGCGGCCGGTATATCTGCAAAACGTCAGAAAACAAAGGTCGGCGCAGTGAAAACTGCTCTGTTTACAGATGAAGCCCACTGCAGGGAGGTCCGTGAAGCAATCATCAGGATGAAGCCGTCATCTGTGCTGATAATCGGCACATCGGACAGAATGGCGGAAAAAATCGCAGCAAGGCTTGATATCGGCAGGATAGGAAAGCGCATATATATCGAAGAAATCACGACAGAGGCTCAGCGTGCAGTCGCCAGAAGGCAGCGGGAAGAGATGGGGCAGCACGTGATACCTGTTCCGACATTTCAGCTCAAAAGACAGTTTTCCGGTTATTTCATGCTTCCGGCAAGGGTTTTGCTGAAAGAGCTGGGACCGCGGCGCGAGATTTCGGAAAAATCGGTGGTAAGACCCACATACAGCTATCTCGGACAATACAAAATCTCCGAAAAAGTGTTTTCTGATATAATCGAGTGTGTTAAAAATGAAGATGAAAACGTTGCCGAAATCAGCAAAGTCGGAGTAGTGCGCAGACAGGACGGTATTGATCTTTATGTGATTGCGGTGTTCAGATACGGAGTGAACCTTCCGGCCGCGGCGTGCGGCTTTCAGCGAAATGCTGCGGAAAGCATAGAAAAGATGACGTCATTTAATGTGAACCGGTTTGATCTGGAAGTGAGAGGGATAGTATGATGAGCGAACAGCCGATGAGGGTGTATACAGCAGAAAACATAAAGGATTTCAGCCTGGATAATACTTTTGACTGCGGACAGTGCTTCAGATGGGAAAAGACAGACGACGGAATGTATGCCGGCACTGCATACGGAAAAACGGCAGTGATGGAGTATGATCCGGCCGGTGAAACCCTCAGGATACATGGTGCGTCAGAAGAGGATTACGAGAAAATCTGGCGCAGATACCTGGATCTGGACAGGGATTATACCCAAATAAAGCAGGAGCTTTCATGCAGAGATGCAGTTATTGCCAAAGCGGTGGAATTCGGACCGGGCATACGTATTCTCAATCAGGACAAATGGGAGACGCTTATATCTTTTATCATATCTCAGAATAATAATATTCCCCGCATAAAAAAATGTATAAATTCACTGGCGGAAACATTAGGCAGCAAAGCGGGAGAGGCAGGCGGAAAAGTGTTTTACAATCTGCCGTCGCCGGAGGTACTTGCCGGAGCATCTGCGGAGGATCTGGAACCGTGCCGCCTTGGCTACAGAACAAAATATCTGATAGAGACCGCCGGGATGGTCGCGGAAGAGGGACTGGACAGTCTTGAAAGACTGGGAACGGACGAGGTGACATCAGATGAAGCTTTCGAAAGGCTGCAGCGCTACAGCGGTGTCGGACCGAAGGTTGCAAACTGTATAGCGTTGTTTTCGCTCGGCAGGACGGACAGGTTTCCGATTGATGTGTGGGTAAAAAAAGTGATGCATCAGCTGTATGGAATACCGGAAAACAATATGAAGGCCATGGCGGAATTTGCAGAGGCGCATTTCGGTGAGTACGGCGGTATTGCTCAGCAGTATCTTTTCTATTATATAACTCACAATACAAATAACAAATAAATTTCAAAAAGGTGGTTGACAAATACACTAAATGGTTGTAAATTATAGTTAGCACTCGGAGATGATGAGTGCTAACAACAGAAACGAACGTCAGGAACTGTGATAAAACATCATCCTGCAGCGTTCAGAAAGTTGTTTACAAATATATTTGCATAAAAGTGCAAGGCAAAAGGAATGATCCTTTTTTAAAAATCATGTAAGAAAAAATGTAAAGGAGATGACATAATGAGTATTGGAATCAAACCTTTGGGTTCAAGAGTAGTTATCAAGAAAATAGAAGCAGAAGAAAAGACTGCAAGCGGAATACTTCTTACAAGCTCCGCTAAGGAAAAGCCGCAGATGGCAGAAGTTGTTGCTGTCGGACCGGGAACTGATGATGAAAAGATGGAACTCAAGACAGGCGATAAGGTAATCTTTGCTCAGTATGCAGGTACAGATGTCAAGTACAACGGCGAAGAATACTCAATCATGAATCAGAGAGATATACTGGCAATAGTTGAATAACAGGAGGTATTTTCAAGATGGCAAAGGAATTACATTACGGAGAAGACGCCAGAAGAAAGCTTCAGGCAGGCGTTGATAAATTAGCAGATACAGTAAAAATCACACTGGGACCTAAGGGCAGAAACGTTCTGATTGATAAGAAGTTCGGTTCACCGCTTATTACTAACGACGGTGTTACAATCGCAAGAGAAATCGAGCTGGAGGATTCAGTTGAAAATATGGGTGCACAGGTAGTAAAGGAAGTTGCTTCCAAGACAAACGATGTTGCCGGTGACGGTACAACTACTGCTACACTGCTTGCACAGATTATTATCAAGGAAGGCTTCAAAAACGTTGCTGCAGGTGCTAACCCTATGGTTCTCAAGAGAGGAATTCAGGGAGCCGTAGATGTAGCTGTGGATGAAATAAAGAGACTGGCTCAGACAGTAGACAGCGAAGAAAGCATCGCACAGGTAGCTGCTGTATCGGCTGCAGACGAAAACATAGGCAAGCTGATTGCAGAAGCTATGGAAAAAGTGGGAAAAGACGGAGTAATCACTGTTGAAGAATCAAAGACTATGGGTACAACACTTGAGGTCGTTGAAGGTATGCAGTTTGACAGAGGATACTTCTCACCATATATGGTAACTGATACAGAAAAGATGGAAGCGGTTCTTGAAAACCCTTACATTCTTATTACAGACAAGAAGATTTCCAACATCCAGGAAATCCTGCCGGTACTTGAACAGGTAGTTCAGCAGGGCAGAAAGCTTCTCATAATCTGTGACGATCTTGAGGGAGAGGCTCTTGCTACTATCATCGTCAACAAGCTCAAGGGAACATTTGACTGCGTTGCAGTAAAAGCACCGGGATTCGGCGACAGAAGAAAAGCAATGCTCGAGGATATCGCGATCCTTACAGGCGGTACTGTTATTTCGTCCGACCTCGGATATGAGCTTAAGGAAACTACAGCTGATATGCTGGGAAGTGCCGGAACTGTCAAGGTTGACAAAGAAAACACAGTTATCGTAAACGGCGCAGGAGATACTGCAGAAATCAAGGCAAGAGTTGCTCAGATTAAGACACAGATTGAAAATACTACTTCTGACTTTGACAGAGAAAAATCTCAGGAAAGACTTGCCAAGCTGGCAGGCGGCGTAGCTGTTATCAAGGTCGGCGCTGCAACAGAAACCGAATTAAAGGAAAGAAAACTGAGAATAGAAGACGCACTGAATGCTACAAAGGCAGCTGTTCAGGAAGGTATCGTTGCAGGCGGCGGCGTAGCACTTGTAAACGCAATTCCTGCAGTCAACAAGTATGTTGAAGGTCTCGAAGGCGATGCAAAGACAGGCGGAACTATCATAGTAAGAGCTCTGGAAGAGCCGGTAAGACAGATTGCAGAAAACGCAGGATTTGAAGGAAGCGTAGTTGTTGCACAGGTAAAAGACAGCAAGGAAGGAACAGGCTTCAACGCTGCAACAGAGGAATATGTTGATATGATCGGCGCAGGTATCGTAGATCCTGCCAAGGTTACAAGATCAGCACTTCAGAATGCCGCATCAGCTTCAGCAATGCTGCTGACAACTGAAGCAGGCATCACAGATGCACCGTCAGATGCACAGGCAATGCCTATGGGCGGCGGCGGAATGGGCGGCGGAATGCCGGGAATGATGTAATCCGCATCAGCTCAGAAGACAACAGACTTCGCATAAAAACTTTATATAAAAAGGACTGCCGTATTAAGGAACAATACTCCGTTAATACGGCAGTCTTTTTTTTCGGTTTTCCGCTGTATAACGAGCCCGCCGGCCCGGAAGAGTTCAGCACTGCGGTTTAAAACACGGAAGGCGTCAAAGTATAAATCTTAATAAAGCGTCGTCAGGGTACTTTGTTCTTGGTGCTGTTTATGGTACAATATAATATGTATGCGGAAAAACTGCTTTCATACGAGCAGGCACCATACGAATATTTCAGAAATGAAAGAAACAACATTGAAATAACAGCGGAAAGAGGCGGACTGATGATATACGGAGTAATCCTCGCAGGCGGCATAGGCAGCCGTATGGGCAATAAAGAAAAACCAAAGCAATATATCAGCATAGGCGGCAAGCCTGTGATACTGCATACAGTGGAAAAGTTCTGCATGTGCAGCGAATTCGAGGAAATACTGATACTTTGTCCGGCAGACTGGATTGAGTATACAAAAAATCTGATAAAAAAGCATGTGTCTGATACAGAACGGATTGCAGTGCTGGAGGGCGGTGCGACGAGAAATGAAACAATCATGAATTCGATTTCGTATATAGAAGAAACCGGAAATCTCGATGAAGAAACCGTAATTGTCACGCACGATGCAGTCAGACCGTTTGTAACATACAGAATACTCAAGGAAAACATAGAAGCGGCACAGCTGTACGGTGCATGCGATACTGTGATTCCGGCAACGGACACTATTGTTGAGAGCAGAAACGGCAGTATTATTTCGGCAGTACCGGACAGGGCAGTGCTTTATCAGGGCCAGACCCCGCAGAGCTTCAGAGCCGCAAAGCTTAAGAAGCTTTATGAGGGGCTTACGGAAGAAGAAAAAAACATACTGACAGATGCAGCCAAGATATTTGTGATAAGAGGCGAGGATGTTCATCTTGTAAAGGGCGAGAATTCTAATATCAAGATAACATATCCGTATGACCTGACAGTGGCAGAAAGTCTGCTTCAGACGAAAGGCGAGTGAGATGCTCAATACGATTTACAGACTGGTTGAACCCAGAAAGATAGAAGTTGAATTCAATGAGATAGATACGAAGGATGACAGCGTTATAGTAAGACCTACCCATCTTTCCATATGCAATGCGGATCAGCGCTATTATCAGGGCACGAGGGCCCCGGAGGTGCTGGCAAAAAAACTGCCTATGGCACTGATACATGAGGGAATAGGAGTTGTGGTTCATGACAGCAGGGGTGAATTCACACCGGGTGAAGCGGTTGTAATGATTCCGAACACTCCGTTTGAGGAGGATCCGTTTATTGCGGAGAACTATCTGCGTTCAAGTAAATTCCGAGCAAGCGGATTCGACGGATTTATGCAGGACAATGTCGCAATGAGGCGTGACCGCATAGTAAGGCTGCCGGATGATATTGACAGAGAAGTGGCGGCTTTTACAGAAATTATTTCAGTAAGCAATCATGCTGCAGACAGATTCGACAGATTTTCGCATGACCGTAAGGAGCATATTGCAGTGTGGGGTGACGGGAATATGGGATATATCACGTCTCTGCTGCTCAGATACAGATACCCCGATGCCAGGATTTACATAATGGGAGTGAACAGCGATAAACTTGCGGGATTTACATTTGCGGACGAGACTTACGACGTGAGGGAAATTCCTGACGATATCGTGATAGATCATGCGTTTGAATGCGTGGGAGGAACAGGCTCGCCGAAGGCAATCGACCAGATTATCGACTATATCAGACCTGAAGCGACGATAGCAATTCTCGGTGTCTCTGAAAATCCCGTGCCGATTAATACACGCATGATACTGGAAAAAGGACTGAGAATTTTCGGGAGCAGCCGCTCGGGCAGACAGGATTTTATAAATACTATAGAAAAATTCAGGAAGCACCCCGAGATGACCGAGCTTATGAAAAACATAGTAGGTGATGTGATTGATGTCAGAACTATTGATGATATGCATACTGCATTCCGCAGAGACATATCAAAGGCAGGCGGCAAGACTATAATGCTGTGGAATGTATAGAGGTCTGAAAGATAGTATGTGTAAGGTTTCTGTAATTGTACCGGTGTACAATGTTGAAAATTATATACGGGACATGCTGCTGTCAGTGCAGCGTCAGACGTTTGCCGATTTTGAAGCTGTTATCATAAACGACGGTTCTACGGACGGTTCGCAGCAGATTATAGATGAGTTCTGCCGTGAGGATGAACGGTTCAGGTGTTTTGTAAAAGCCAACGGCGGAGTTGCTTCCGCAAGGAACAAAGGACTGGAGAAGGCTCGCGGGCGGTATGTCGTTTTTTACGATCCTGATGATATTATTCCGGAGGACAGTCTGGAAAAAATGCATGCTGCAGCTGCTGCGGCGGATGCAGATATGGTGGTCGGCGTCATGCTGGAAAAAAGTCTGGGAGAATCGCTTATATACATGCACTCCCAGAAGCTTGCAAAGCAGAAGCGCATAAGTCCGCTGGACAGACACTTTTTCGGAGCATGGTCGCTGTGCAACAAGATGTTTTCTCTGGATTTTCTGAAGAAGCACGATATAAGAGTTGAAAAGATGTCGAATGCCGAAGACGGCGTCTTTACTTTCTGTGCTCTGAATCATGCGAAGAGGATAACAGGGTGCGATACAATCGCATATAATTATATAAAACGGCCGTTCTGGCTGGCACCGTCAGCAACTCAGATAATCAGCAGCCGGTACCTGGATGGTCTGCTTCAGTCACATGACAGAATACTGCAGGAAGCGAAGCGCCTTGCACGGAAATATCTGAAACCGTCGCAGAGGAAAGCATATCTCGAGCCGCTTTACATAAGATTCATAGAAGGTGAAATGATAAACGGATACTATCGCGGTATATGGCGGGCTCAGGAAGATCTGACACCGAAGATGACATACAGAACGAAGATGTACAAGGAGCACGTTTCAGAGAGAGAATGGGAGAAACTGCTGAAGCGGCATGAGGATATCGATCTGGCAAAGGGTTTCATGCAGACATCGGAGATGGCTGCAAAGCCTAAGGTTTCCATAATACTGAATGCGAAGATTTCCTCGAAACAGCTGAATATGATACTCGGGAGTATATACAATCAGCTGTTCCCTCTTTTTGAAGTGCTTGTGCCGGTGGAGATATACGGGAAAATAGATGACGTTTACCGGCGAAAGGCAAATCTGCGCACCGTGGACAGCGTAAACGGCACAACATTCGGTTATGAGGCCATGCAGGCTGCAAAGGGCGAATTTGTGGCAGTTTTCAATGAGTTTTCCATGTATACCAAAAATTCACTGAAGCAGATGGTTCTGAAGCTTATGAAAGAAAAGGATCTCGATTTCGTCTCTATGCTGATGAAGCGGTATGACGGCGAAAATTATGAACAGATACCTTGTCTGAGTGCATCGTACGGATATACGAGACGCGGAGCGACAAAGAACAGCAGACTGACAGTGTTTGATACATTCCTTTCAAACAAGCTGTTCAGAAAAGATGTTCTTTCGGATTTTGATTTTGACAGCAGCACAGTAAAGGCAGTGCATAAGCTCTACAGAACTCTGAATTTCATGAAGCTGCGAAAAGGCGTGATGATAACAGATATGGAAGAGGAAGAGATAATATCAAGATCCGGATATGATGCGAACAGAACCGCGATAAAGGTCGGTTTTGCAGTAAATGAGGCAGTGCGCAGAATGCGGGAGGGTCTGAAGAGACATATTACGAAAGAAGATCTGGAAAGATTCGGAATAAGATTGAGCAGATAAAAACGCAGATAACGTATCGGTGTTCAGGATAAATACTGAAAGAGGAGACAGGAGAAGTCTGAAAGATAATATGAAAATTGTATATAAAATTATTCTTGGAATATTGAATCTGATATACGGTATTATGAAGCTGTTCCGCGTGAAAGACAGGATTACATTCATAAGCAGACAGAGCAATGAGAAATCAGAAGACATGCAGCTGCTTCAGCGTGAGCTGAGGAGACAGATGCCGGGGACAGAGCAGATTTTTCTGTGCCGCCGTCTGGACAGCGGAATAGGAGCAAAATTAAAATATTGTTTTCACGTTCTTAAACAGATGAGGTATACAGCGACTTCAAAGGTCGTTGTGCTTGATTCATACTGTATCAGCGTGAGCGCTCTCAGGCAGAGGAAGTCGCTTGTTGTGATACAGATGTGGCATGCACTCGGTTCGCTTAAGAAATTCGGTCTGAGCATAGTAGGCGAGGGTGAGGGCAGAGATAAAGATATAGCGGAGATTTTCGCAATGCACAGAAATTATACATATGTGCTGACAAGCAGCCGTGAGTGCGTACCGCATTTTGCGGAAGCTTTCGGCTATGAAGAAGACCGTGTGAAGGTGCTTTCGCTGCCGAGAGTCGATAAGCTCACGAGCTGGGAAGTCAAGGAAGATGCCCTTCGCAGGATATATACCGAGTACCCTCGGTTCAGAGAGAAAAAAGTTGTTGTATATGCACCGACGCTCCGTGTGGACAGAGATATTTCAGCTGAGACGGCTGCGCTCGCTGCAGCATTTTCTTCGCCGGAATATATATTCGTTGTGAAGAAGCACCCGCTGACAGAAATGTCTTTTGAGCCGGCCGGAAACTGCATAATCGATGACAGATTCACAACCCTGGAAATGCTCTTTGCGGCAGATGCGGTAATCTGTGATTACTCGGCTGTGATATTTGAGGCCGCGGTAATAGGGAAACCGATGTTTTTCTATACGTTTGATTTTGATACGTACGGAGCAGAGCGGGATTTCTATATAGATTACATGAAGGAGATGCCGGGAGTGATATCACCGGATCCCGAGGAGCTGGAGAAAGCTGTTGCGGATAACAGATATGACCTTCGCCGCATCAGAGACTTTGCACATAAATATGTGGAAAACCAGGAAAACTGCACAAAGAAGCTGGCTGCTTTTATAAAGGAGCAGAGCGGCAGACAATAATGCATCAGGCGGCGCCGCGGCACAGGCAGTGTGCGGTTCTGCACCGGAGATGACACAGGTATAAAAAGCTTGAACAGCAAAGCTTTTTAATATATTATACAATCTGAGACATTACAGCGTGAGCTGTTCTGATTAGTTTAAGGAGATGATTTGGAAAATGGATATGAATGTTTTTAAAGGCAGCGACAAGTATGTTGTTACCGAAGAGCTTATGAATGCAGTAAACGTAGCTATCGCACTTAAGAAACCGCTTCTCATAAAGGGCGAGCCGGGAACAGGCAAAACGATGCTGGCGGAGGCGATATCAGATGCACTGGATATGGATCTTATAATCTGGGGTATCAAGTCAACGACAAAAGCACAGGAAGGTCTTTATGTATATGACACAGTGCAGAGACTTTACGACAGCCAGTTCGGAGAGGGAAATGTGGCTGACATAAAACAGTACATTAAGCTCGGCAAGCTCGGTGAAGCGTTTACATCGGACAAGCAGGTGGTGCTTCTCATTGATGAAATCGACAAGGCAGACCTGGAATTCCCGAACGACCTTCTCTGGGAACTGGACAAAATGGAATTTTATATCAATGAAACGAAGGAAACAATTACAACGAAGCACAGACCTATAGTTATTATCACATCGAATGCGGAAAAAGAACTGCCGGATGCTTTCCTGAGAAGATGTATTTTCCACTATATCGAGTTCCCGAACCAGGAGAAGATGGAAGAGATAATAAAAGTTCATTTCGGAGATATAGACAAGAAACTCAGCGAAAAGGCACTCGAGGCGTTTTACGAGCTGAGAGGTATGGATGACCTGCAGAAAAAGCCGAGCACTTCTGAGCTTCTGGACTGGATACAGGCCCTCATGATAAGCGGAGTGGACATCAACAATCTGAAAAAAGAAATGCCGTTTGTGGGCGTTCTCCTCAAGAAAAATCAGGATATAGATGTAATGCATGAAATAAAAGAGAAAGGATACTCACTTAAGAGGTGGTAAACTATGTTTTTAGAATTTTTTTACCTGCTCAGAGCAAAAGGTTTGGAAGTTTCTATTAACGAGTGGATGATACTTGTAGAGGCTCTTGACAAGGGGCTGGCGCATTCGTCTCTTATGGGGTTTTACAATCTCTGCCGAAGCATACTGATAAAATCGGAATCGGAGTACGACAAGTTTGATGCGGTTTTTGCGGAATATTTCAGGAATGTGCAGACGCCGGACGATCTGCCGCAGGAATTCTGGGACTGGCTCAATGAGAGCGACCATGAAAGACCGCTCGATGATAAAGGCAGGGGCGATGAATTTCCTAAGGAGCTTGAAGAGCTTCTTGAAATGTTTGAGGAGCGTATCAAGGAACAGAAGGAAAAACACGACGGCGGATGCTACTGGATAGGAACCGGCGGCACGTCCGTAATGGGACGCGGCGGATTTCATACAACGGGTATCCGAACCGGCGGTCAGGGTCGTCACAAATCGGCGGTGCAGGTGGCCGGCGAGAGAAATTTCCAGGACTTCAGACAGGATAAAATACTGGATATAAGACAATTCCAGATGGCCTTCAGAAGACTCAGGCAGTATTCGTCCAGAGTCGAGGCTCAGGAGACGGAGCTGAATATAGAAAAAACTATCGATGAGACCTGCGACAATGCCGGCATGCTCAAGATAGTATATGACAAGCCGAGAAAGAATACTGTAAAGGTGCTGCTGCTGATAGATTCGGACGGATCGATGCTGCCGTACAGCAAGCTGTGCAACAGGCTTTTCCAGGCGGTAAGCCAGGCAAACCATTTCAAGGATCTGAAGATATATTATTTCCATAACTGTGTATACGATCACCTTTATACAACCCCGTACTGTAAAAGAGGCGAATGGATAGAAACCAACTGGGTGCTCAGAAATCTGGGCAGCGAGTACAAGGTTATTTTTGTCGGTGATGCAGCGATGGCCCCTTCGGAGCTTTTCAAGAAGGGCGGAAATTCATATATCGGGCTGTGGAATGAAGAGCCGGGAATGGACTGGCTTTATAAATTCAAGCGGAAATACAAGAAGCAGATATGGCTCAATCCTATCGACAAGAGTACATGGGAATGGATATACGGTGCGAAAACCATCAATGCCATATCCGAGGTGTTCCCGATGTTCGAGCTTACGCTTGAGGGGCTTGAGGCAGGAATCAAGAAGCTTCTGGTAAAATAACATCTGATGATATCTGCCGGATATGGCAGCATAATATGCAAAAGCGCAGGCATGCGGTATGTCTGCGCTTTCGTGTATAAAGAAAACCTCGCGTTTGATGCGGGGAATCATTTTTTATAAAAAAGACCGCTGCTGAAACCGGGATGTACCTTTTTTCAAACAGCGGTTTGTTCTGCGGTGGGGTCAGGCTACAGATATCTGAATACTCCCTTGACTTTACCGAGTATGGTAACGTCCTTCACGATAATAGGGCTCATTGCTGCATTTTCAGGCTGCAGTCTGATGTGACCGTCTTCTTTGTAAAATGTTTTTACGGTGGCTTCGTTTTCAAATCCGTCAATCATTGCGACGACAATTTCACCGTTTCGGGCGGTGTGCTGCTGTTCTACCAGGATGTAATCTCCATCCATGATACCTGCTTCAATCATGCTTTCGCCTCTGACGGTAAGCATGAAATTAGTATTGCCGCTGACAAATCTTGCCGGCACAGGAAAGCTGTCCTCGATATTCTGTTCTGCCAGTATCGGTGTACCTGCGGCAACTCTTCCCACAACAGGAATCTCAACCACCTCGGTATGAATCGCGGCATCCTGCAAATCTGCATCTGCAGGCGTGATTCTGCTTTCGCTGCCGTAAGAGGAGTTCTGCCCGTTATCCACAAGCATCAGTGCCCGCGGCTTGGACGGATCTTTTTTTATGTAGCCTTTTTTAACAAGACTGGCAATGTCCTTGTGTGCCGTAGAGGTGGACTTGATGCCGAGCGCGGAGCATATTTCACGTACAGTAGGCGGATAGCCTTTTTCATAGATTTCTTTTTTCATGTAATCCAGAATTTTCGCTTCACGTTCTTTCAGCATATATAAAGCCTCCTCTCTTTATGAGAACATGATACCATAAAAAGAACAAAATGTAAACGTGTGTTTTCTTCTGCTGCGTCTCTGTGTGAATACAATGCATATGATTGTATTTTCATTAATACAATATATTTTACACTATCGACAAATAAAATATGCAGATACAGTATATAATGTAAGGAAGAATACATTTTATATGTTTTTTACATAGAAAAAATGTTATAATTTCAGCACCGGTAATTCGGGTGTGCAGATTGACGTTGATCAGAATGCTGTGCGGCACTTGATGAGCGGTAATGTATGAGTTAAATATGTTTTGCGGAAAGGAAATGCAGGCGTGCTGTTATGCAGGACGACTCAAAGGGTAAAAATGACAAAAAGAAAAATGATATTTGCGGTTATAAGCATTATGATGCTGCTTATGGCAGCGGGATGCGGAGACCGCTATACTTCCGATGAGAAATGTGTATGGTGTGAATCGACTCCGACAAAAGCGATTAAGAGCCAGCTGAATGGGGAAACAGTGACGAATTATTATTGTGAGGAATGCGTGACAACATGTCTTATGTGCGGAGAGAAAGCCACTGAGCAGTATACCAACGAATCCGGGATAGATATGTTCCTCTGCAGTGACTGCGCAGCTGAGCTGACAGCGGAATAATCATACGGCGGAATAACAATAAGAACAACAATATATGTATATGTGCGGCTTTGCATTATGCGCGGCTCGGTATGCCGGAGCAGATACGGTTCTCAATCATGGGGCCGGACAATAAAAGACATTATATACCTTGATAGTCCAGTTTAAAAGTGCTATCATGTACATGGAATCTGATTGTGGAAACAGAGACGGAATTTCAGGCAGTGTGAATGCAGGCGAAGTGATGAAAACTGCTGCGGAATGCAGATAAATTTATTGTCTGTAAATCACCGGATAAGATGAAAGAGGGAACTGATATGGAAATAACAAAAATAACAAGGGATAATTTTGAGAAAGAAGTTACGGGGTCGGCAAAACCTATACTTGTTGATTTCTGGGCGACATGGTGCGGTCCGTGCATGATGCAGGGACCTGTTCTTGATGAAATCGCTGCAGAGTACGACAGCATCAGAATCGGCAAAGTGAATGTCGACGAAGAGCAGGCCCTGGCGATAAGATTCGGTGTGAGCAGCATTCCGACGCTTATTCTTTTTAAGAACGGAGAAATTGAAAAAAGACTCGTTGGTCTCAGAACGAAAGATCAGCTCGCTGCGGAGCTTGGTCTGTAAAGACTGTAAAAGACAGGTAAAAGACGTCCTGCTCTCAGGAAAAAATGCTTGCATCGTGTGTTCGCATATGATATAGTATTTCAGGTAGAAAGAAGAAGTTATCCGCTTCTCACCTCAAGACGCAAGTTACTGGGGTTAATATTCAGCATATTTCATCTCAGCTGTTGTCATGCGCACAGTCAGTGAGGTCGGACTATTGTTTAATTGAGGCGGATATACGTATCCGCCTTTTTCAATATGTTTTTTGGAGGTATAAGACAATTAGCAGAGAAGCTATGATAAACGAAGAAATTCGTGCAAAGGAACTGAGAGTCATCAATACGGACGGTACCCAGCTCGGAATTATGAGCAGACAGGAAGCTCTTGATATTTCCGAGGAGAAGAAGCTTGACCTGGTTTGCATTTCACCGAAAGCGAACCCGCCGGTATGCAAGATACTGGATTACGGTAAATATAAATACGAGCTTCAGAAAAAAGAGAAGGAAGCTAAAAAAAAGCAGAAAACCACTCAGGTTAAAGAAATCAGACTTTCGACATTTATCGAGGATCACGACATTATGGTCAAGGCGAAAACCGGAGCCAAATTCCTTAAAGACGGGGATAAGCTTAAGGTAAGCCTGCGGTTCAGAGGTCGAGAGAGAGATTATGTTGCACGCGGAATGGATGTTATGAACAAATTCGCAGAAGCTGTTTCGGATGTTGGTGATATCGATAAGAAGCCGAACTTTGAAGGCCGCAGTCTTACAATGATTCTTACACCGAAAAGCGACAAGTAAAATAAAGAAATATTAATATAGGAGGAAATACACCATGGCAAAGCAGAAAATGAAGTCTCACAGAGGCGCATCAAAAAGATTCAAAATAACAGGTTCAGGAAAAGTCAAGAGAAATAAAGCATATAAGAGCCATATTCTTACTAAGAAGAGCCAGAAGAGAAAGAGAGGCCTGAGAAAGGCTACAACTCTGACAAGTGCAGATCTTAAGAGAATTAAAGCAGTACTGAGCAAATAGTAGGGAGGAACAAAATGGCAAGAGTAAAAAAAGGTGTAAACGCACATAAGAGACATAAAAAAGTTTTAAAGATGGCAAAAGGATATTACGGCGCAAAAAGCAAGACTTTTAAAGCCGCTAAGCCTGCAACAATGAGAGCTCTCCGTTCAGCATATATCGGAAGAAAGAACAAGAAGAGAGCATACAGAAGATTATGGATCGCAAGAATCAATGCTGCTGCAAGAATGAATGATATTTCATACAGCAGACTGATGGACGGTCTTAAGAAATCAAATATCGAAATCAACAGAAAGATGCTTTCTGAGATGGCTATTCATGACCCGGCAGGATTCGCTGCTCTTTGCGAAACTGCAAAAAAAGCCATCTAAAGCTATCAGATTCTGAATAATACATGAAGTCGCAGGGAGCCGCAGCAGAGACGAGAGTCGGTGCAGCCGGCTCCTTTTATAATTGCAGAAAAATGCTCCGGGGCGAGACGGCAGCATATGTGAAAGAATGATGATAACCGGTATCAGCGGGCAGACAAGGCAGTCCGGCTTACAATTAACTGCCGCAGATCTGGAGAGGTGTTATAAATTTCAGGGAACGCTGCAATCCGAGAAAAGATGAAGAGAAAGTGTTTTTCGGAAACCGGCAACAAAAATAATCAAAAAATCCGTGGTTATACAACAAAAAAACATTGAAAAAAGATATTAGCTGGTGTATCATAAAATCTATGAATAAATATTCTGACTGATAAATAAAAATTCAAAATCAGCACAAATGCTGTATGCTGTTCAAACAGCTCTTGCATATATAGCATACAGAATCTGCATAATATCTGTATAATAAATAAAATCGGAGGCATTTATGAAATACAAGGTTTTTATCGACGGTGCGGAAGGCACTACAGGCTTGAAGATACATCAGTATTTTCAGAAACGAGATGATATAGAACTTCTGAAAATAGATCAGGATAAACGAAAGGATCTTGACGAGAGACTAAGCCTTATAAAGAAGGCGGATATATCGTTTTTATGTCTGCCGGATGCTGCAGCAAAAGAAATAGCAGCAGCGGCACCTGCAGAGAGCAGGATACTGGATACATCCACAGCACACAGAACAGATCCGTCGTGGACATACGGAATGCCTGAGCTTTGCAGTGAACAGAGAGACAAAATCAGAAACAGCAGCAGAGTGGCGGTTCCGGGATGTCATGCGACAGGTGTTATTCTGCTGATAAAACCGCTGCTCGAAGCAGGTCTGGTTTCGCCTGACTATCCGTTCTGTGCATTCTCACTTACAGGCTACAGCGGCGGCGGTAAAAAAATGATTGCACAATACGAAAGTGCAGAAAGAGTACGGGGCAATATAGGGCATCAGGATATTCTCTGCAGTCCTAGACAGTACGGCATAGCACAGATGCATAAGCATCTGCCGGAAATCACTGCAGCGACAGGAATAAGCAGCGCACCTGCATTTTCTCCGATAGTTGCGGACTATTACAGCGGTATGGAGGTCACCGTGCCGATTAAAGCGGACGGAGTGACAAAGGCCGATGTGGAAAAAGCTGTTGCCGGATATTACAGGAATCAGCCGCTCGTGACAGTCAGGGATGCTCTCGATGAAGGCGGATTCATAGCAGCAGGAAGCCTGTCAGGCACAAACAGACTCGAGATAACAGTCGAGGGAAATGATGAAAACATACTCCTCGTGGCGGTATATGACAATCTGGGCAAGGGAGCCTCGGGAGCGGCAATACAGAATATGAACATAATGCTCGGATTAGATGAAACAAAGGGGCTGATATAGATGAGACAAAACGGGATTACATACACAGGCGGCGGCATATGCGCACCATCGGGATTCAGAGCAGCAGGAACAGCATGCGGTATAAAGGGCACTATAGATAAAAAAGATCTGGCACTTATAGTCAGTGATGTGATGTGCAGTGCGGCTGCGGTTTACACCACGAATAAAGTAAAGGGGGCGCCGCTCAAGGTCACAAAGGAACATATTGCAGACGGAAGAGCAATCGCGATAATCTGCAACAGCGGCAATGCCAACACATGTGCGCCGAACGGAGAAGCAGTGGCTGAAAAAACATGTGAACTGGCAGCGGCAAGCATAGAGGCGGACAAAAATGACATCGTTGTAGGATCAACAGGAGTTATAGGGCAGGAGCTGCAGATGGAGCCTTTTGAAAGGGGTATTCCGGAGCTGGCGCGGCTTGCTGATTATAACGGATCGTCATCGGCGGCAGAGGCGATTATGACAACGGACACCATTCCGAAGGAGGTTGCGGTTGAGTTTTCAGTGGGAGACAAAGTCTGCAGAATAGGCGGCATAGCAAAGGGCAGCGGCATGATAAATCCGAATATGGCTACGATGCTTTCATTTATCACCACAGACGCAGATATAGCACCCGAGGTGCTGGACAATGTGCTTAAGGAGTGCGTGAAGACAAGCTACAATCAGATTTGTGTGGACGGTGACACATCGACGAATGACATGGTGGTTGTGCTTGCAAATGGTCTTGCGGGAAATGACAGAATCACAGGGGACGGTGAAGCTCTCGATGCATTCAGAGAAGCTCTTTCGGCGGTGACTGTCTATCTTGCGAAGAAGCTGGCCAGAGACGGAGAAGGTGCGACGAAGCTGATTGAATGTATTGTCAGCGGTGCGGCAGATGATGAGCAGGCGCAGGTAATAAGCAAGTCGGTTATCGCATCAGATCTTCTTAAGGCGGCGATTTTCGGGGCGGATGCCAACTGGGGACGTGTGCTCTGTGCGATCGGATACGCACCGGGAGACTTCAGCACTGACAATATCGACGTAGTGATGCAGTCTGCAAAGGGCAGCGTTTTCGTATGCCAGGGGTCAAGGCACAAAGAATACAGTGAAGAAGAGGCCTCTGAAATATTGTCGGAGGAAGAGATAACTATAAAAGTGGATATGCACCAGGGAAACGGCAGAGCCGTTGCATGGGGGTGCGATCTTACATATGATTATGTCAGAATAAACGGAGATTACAGGAGTTAATGATGGTAAATCAGAAATATCTGGACAAAGCAGAAGTCCTTATAGAGGCGCTGCCATATATACAGCGTTTCAGCAAAAAAATAATTGTTGTAAAATACGGCGGCAGTGCTATGATAGACGAAGAACTCAAGAAAAATGTCATAGAAGATGTAGTGCTGCTCAAACTGATTGGATTCAAACCGATTATCGTTCACGGCGGCGGCAAGGAGATCAGCCGATGGGTTGATAAAGTCGGCATGGACACCAAATTCGTAAACGGTCTGAGAGTTACGGATGCCGATACGATGGAGCTTGCGGAGATGGTTCTGGCGAAGGTAAACAAGGAACTGGTTGCCAAAATACAGACTCTGGGTATAAAGGCTGCAGGTATCAGCGGAAAAGACGGCGGTCTGCTTACTGTTGAAAAGAAGCTTTCGGATGGTGAGGATATCGGGTTTGTCGGTGATGTCGCAGAGGTGGACACTAAGATACTGACTGATCTTATTGAAAAAGACTTTCTGCCGGTTGTATTCCCTGTCGGAATGGATAAAGACGGCATCACTTACAATATCAATGCGGATGAAGCGGCAAGCGCCATAGCGACGGCGCTCAAGGCAGAGAAGCTGGCATATCTTTCGGATGTAGAAGGCGTAAGACTTAACCCGGAAGACCCTGAATCGGTAATATCTGAGCTTTACACGAATGAAGCGGAAGAACTGATAGAGAAGGGTGTTATTTCAGGAGGCATGCTGCCGAAGATAGAAAACTGCATTGACGCTATCAATAAGGGGGTATCCAGAGTGCATATCATGGACGGAAGAATACCTCACGGGCTTCTTCTGGAAATATTCACAAACAAGGGTATCGGAACGGCAATAATTAAAGAAAACGAGGAGAAATACTGGAATGAATAGTAATGAGATTAAGAAACTGGACAAGGAAAAAATAGTATCGACATACAACAGATATGACCTGGTGGCAGAGAGCGGAAAAGGCGCTGTATGCACATCGGCAGACGGAAAGAAATTTATTGATTTCACAGCGGGAATAGGAGTGAATTCACTTGGATTCTGCGATGACGGATGGGTAGAGGCGGTAACTGCTCAGCTGAAAAAACTGCAGCACGTTTCAAATCTTTTTTATACGGAACCGCAGGTTAAGGTTGCCGACATGCTCACAGCAAGAACGGGCATGAAGAAAGTTTTCTTCGGTAATTCCGGCGCGGAGGCAAACGAAGCTGCCATCAAGACTGCAAGAAAATACGGCACGGTAAACAAGGGCGAAAATGTCAACAAGATTATAACTCTCAACAACTCGTTCCACGGCAGAACAATGGCAACAATTACAGCAACGGGACAGGAGCATTACCACAAGTTCTTCACACCTTTCGTAGACGGTTTCGATTACTGCGATGCAAATGATGCGGCCCAGCTTGAGGAACTGGCCGATGAGAATACATGTGCGATAATGATGGAAATGATTCAGGGCGAGGGCGGAGTGCTTAACCTTGATGCTGAATTTGTAAAGGCTGCGGAGAAAATCTGCAGAGATAAAGATATATTGTTTATTGTCGATGAGGTGCAGACGGGTATCGGCAGAAGCGGCAGACTGTTTGCATACGAGTATTTTGATGTAAAGCCTGATATCGTTACATTTGCAAAGGGCATAGGCGGCGGTCTTCCTATCGGCGGAGCGATTTTCAGTGAAAAATGCTGCGATGTGCTTGAGCCGGGCAATCACGGAACGACATACGGCGGAAACCCTGTCGCATGTGCGGGAGCAGTGGAAGTGCTGACAAGAATGGATGAGGCTTTTCTTAAGGAAGTGGAAGCAAAGGGCGCATATTTCAGAGAAAAGCTGATGGCTATGCCGCAGGTAAAGGATGTGTCGGGAATGGGTCTGATGCTCGGAGTGGCTGTAGAGGGAAAAGAAGCCTCCAAGGTAGTCAGCGATGCGCTTGAAAACGGTCTGATGATTCTTACGGCTAAGGATAAGGTGAGACTGCTTCCTCCTTTGACAATTACGTATGAAGAGATTGACGAAGGGCTTGCGATACTGGAAAAGGCTTTTGCATAGCGGCGGGATCAGATTGCAGACATAAAAAATCAGAAACCTGATACCAGAACTGAGATACAGTAAAAAATAAACAGCAGTGATTATTGCAGCGGATATTTATGCCGGATTTTGTTAATAATCCTGCTGTTTTTTGCTGTTTTTTGGTTGACATGCGGCAGGGTGTGGCATATAATGAGTTATCTGAATTGACAGTAATTTTTAATAATTTCCAAAAATTCGATTATACTCGCAGTTATTATACCGTATTAATATGAAGTGGCTTTCATAAAAACGCGGAAATTAAATACTGTTATTCAGAACGGCAATTATATATACATTAGTGGCAAAGATGTATTAGTGAAAACTATGTTGAAGAAAAGGAGGGTTTTATGGCTGAAGAAAAGAAAGTTTCCGGCGAAAAAAACGAACTGAAGCGCGGAATCAAAGGCTGGCAGGTTGCATTTATCGGTATCGGCGGTGTAATCGGCTCTTGTTATTTTCTTGGGATTGGATCATGTCTTTCGAGCATGGGACCCGGAGTGCTGATTGCATTCATCGTGACAGGTATTATCGTTTACGGTACAATGATTTCCTATTCAGAATTGCTGGTAAACGTTCCCCGAACAGGATCGTTTGTGGCATATACCAGCGAATTCCTGACACCTACTATTTCGACAGGCTTCGGATGGGCATTCTGGTTCAACTGGGTATGCTACGTTCCGTCTGAAGCAATAGCTGTATCGACAGTGCTCACCTCACTGATGGGAACGGACAGTGTCGTTACATACGTATCAATAGCTCTCGGAGCAATGGCTGCAATAACTGTAATTAATCTGTGTGCGGTTGATATTTTCGCAAAGATAGAAGCAGGCCTTGCAATAACAAAAGTAATAGTTATTATGGTATTCGTTGTAGCAGCATTCGGTATCTGGGTAGGCCTCTGGGGACAGAGCGAAACATATACCGGATTCCTTGCAGGCACAGTTAACTTCGGTGATGTTACTATGACATTCGGACAGAAGGTATTCCCTCTGGGTATCATGGCTATACTGGTAAATATGACTGTAGTGCTGGTAACATTCCAGGGCACAGAAATCGTTGGCCTTGCAGCTGCTGAATCACAGAACCCGGAAGAGTCAGTGCCTAAAGCATGCAAGAGCGTTACGTATCGTATCGCACTGCTTTACATACTGCCGCTGATTCTGGTTATCCTTATTTACCCTTATGAGCTGGCAAGTGATGCAAATCCGGTATTTGCGGATATCATGAATTACTACGGGATAGAATGGCTCGGCTTCGTATTCTCGGCAGTTGTTCTTGTAGCAGCATTCAGCTGTGCGAATACAGGCTTCTACGGAACTGTAAGATGCATGTTCGGTCTTGCCATTGAGGGGCTTGCACCGAAATTCCTGAGCAGAGTAACCAAATCCGGTAATCCGAGATCTGCAGTTCTGTGGACACTGGGATTCATGTGGGTTGTTCTTCTGATAGGACTTATTTCACAGGTTACAGGTTATCTTGAAGATTTATATGTAAGCCTGCTGTCACTGTCCGGATTCACCGGAACTCTTGCATGGGTAGGAATCATACTTTCACAGATTTCACTCAGAAGAAAGCTTAAGAAAAACGGATATGATCCTGAAACATGCCTCAAAGCGAGAGTAAAGAAGGGACAGAGCTGGATTCCTTACTTTGCAGTAATAGCACAGGTAATCTGTCTGATTATGCTGGTATTTGAAGATGTCGTTATATTTGCGATAGCATGCGCAGCTATAGTGCTTCCTATGATCGGCTATCAGATTGCTAAGAAAGCCGGCAAAATCAGAGATGCTTCAGAGATAGCCTCGAAGAATGAGGTATCGTTTGAGGAGTTATTCCCGCCGCTTAACAAAATTGATAAGCAGGAATAAAACAGCAGGGATATAGGAAGATTGCAGACAGGCTGAAGAGGTCAGATGCATAAAACTGCAGAAACACAAGCAGATGTACGAATATGCATGTATGCAGACTGAAACCGGCTGAAGCTCTGAGAATATCTGCAGAAATAAAGAAAACTGGTATTAGATGATGAATATGTAAATATATAAAAGCGAAGTATAATATGAAAGACGGAGGCTGCGGCTTCCGTTTTTCTTTTTACGGAAAGTTCAGCAGCCGGGAAAACAGATGCGGCATGTAATAGTGCACCAGCAGAATAGTGCGCCGGCAGGCAGAGGTATGTCGCCAAATATAATAGACAAAATACACAAAAAATTCGAAAAAATAATTGACAGAAAACTCCGACGGTGCTATTGTTTCTGTGTAAATCAGTGATAACTATTCAGGAGGTGTAAAATGAAACGAAAGGGATTGCCGCTTCTGTTGGCATTGACATTAGCATTTCTGATGTGCTTCACATCATGCGGCAGCGATGAAGTAAGCATCGACTCGGATCTGTCGATGGCAGATGACGTACAGAACTATATTAATGCGATTGATATTGATTACGCATATGATCTGACAGAAAAGCTGGCATATGACGAAGAATTCCAGGACTGTGATCTCGGGTGGAGAACAGCGGGTTCGGATGCAGAACACAGATGTGCGGATTTTCTGGCAGAAGAAATGGAAAATATCGGACTCACTGATGTTGAAAAAATACCTACAACTGTTGACAAGTTCCAACTCAATGGCACCAGCTTCACGATAGAAGGAACTGACATCAGCCTTACGCCGGCTGCATATCAGTGCACAGGCACGGGCGAAGAGGGACTGACAGCAGAGCTCGTTGACGTAGGAACCGGATTTGATGCGGACTATGAGGGCATTGACGTAACAGGTAAAATAGTTATCGCACAGGTCGATCAGTGGAATGAATCATGGATAGACGGCTATATAAGACAGGCCTATGAAAAGGGCGCTGCGGCTCTCATCAGCTATTCAAACAGCGGCTACGGCGAACTCAACGAGGATACTGCAAATGTTCAGGATATCTGCTGTGCAGACCTTATTCCGACAGTGGCGATAAGCTACAATCAGGCTCAGGACGTTCTCGATGCAGTAAAGAATGGAAATACAACTGCAAATCTGATGGTAGATGCAGACTTTGCACCGGGAGAAGGCACAACATACAATGTAGTCGGCTATATCAAAGGAAAATCTTCGGATCAGCAGATAATCATATCCGGGCATTATGACAAATACTGGTACGGATTCCAGGATGACTGTGCTGCGATAGGCATGGATTTCACTATTGCAAAGGCAATGATTGATTCGGGATACGTTCCTGAAAACGACATCGCAGTAGTAGCGCACGGTGCAGAAGAATGGGGAGCAACAGATGCACAGTTCGACTGGACAACCGGCGCATGGGGAATGATAGACAATGAGAAGCCTGAATGGGCGCAGAAAACCATAGCAATGCTCAACTGTGAAATGCCTGCATTCGAAACAGAGGACAAGACTCTCAGAGTAGCATGTGTACCGGAATTCGGAACACTCAGCAAGAAACTTATAAGCGAATCCGGACTTGTTGCGGCAGCTGGTCTCGAACTGGATGTTGAGCCTGTGGATGCAAGCAATATGGAAGACGGTGTATCATACAGATGGCACGGCGTGCCGTATTTTATCAACGGATTCCTCGGAGATAAGTTCATGTGCCAGAGATATCATACTACAGAAGACAGCAAGGATACCTGGTCGGAAGATGCGATGCTGGGCAACCTTTACTGGTACGGTGCTTATGCGATATATATTGACAAGACACCTGCACTTGAGCTTGATATGACCCAGACATGCGACCGTCTTCAGAAAAACCTGAACAAGACCGTTGCAAAAGAGGCAGGAGTTGATGTGAAGGCATATAAGGCAGCACTTAAAGAGATGAGAACGGCTGCAGAAAAGTATAATAAGAAAATAGAAAAGATAAACACTGCATACGAAGAAGCTGCAGCAGCGGGCGAGGATACAGATGCAATCAGAGCTGAAGGTAAAGAACTGAACAAGACGACACTTGCGATTTTTGCACAGATACAGAAAGATTTTATGGAATCAAGTGCAGAGGACGTGGCATACGGACATCCTACGATAAACAGCAATGCTGAGGTTCTTGAGGCCGCAGTAACAGCACTCGAAAATGAAGAGCTGACAAATGATGACGAAACGGGTGCACTCGATGTTCTTTATGGTCTGAACGGAGGACTCGAATATGATTATTATCTGTTCGGAAAAGAATCTGCGGATTATACCGTAAAGCAGTATGACCAGCAGTACATTTCAACGGACAAGACCTTCTGGGGCACTGATTGTATGCCGCCGGTTGTTTATACAGGTGATACAACATACAGTCTTGTAAAGGCTGCGTCAGCGGAAAGCGATGTGGATTATGCGGCAGCTGCAGAGGTCTATAAATCAGCCCTTGCAGACACATTGAAAAATGTCAAAACATATGCAGATAATGAAGTCAAGGCAATGGCTGCACTGACAGAAATGATGAAATAAAGGTTAATCAGATTTTAAAAACGGGAAACAGGCCTCCGCTCAGCGGGGGCTTGTTTCTTTTGGCGTGCCCGGCGGCGCACGTTTCTGACGATGAACAGCCGATATACGGATGATGAACATCTGCTTCATGAATGATGAACAGCTGCTGTATGGACGGCGAACAGTGATGCTGTCTGTTAGGGGCAAAACGCATAAACGGGCGGTTCATTGCTCATGAACATTGTTTTTCTTTTATGTAATTATCACTTAATCCACAAAATCACATGGTAGAATTTTTTCAAAAGGAGTACCCGAAATGATATTAGAGAAGAACGAAAATTTTGTTATCAACGAATCTATGATTCCTCCGGAAATGAGCGTCACGATTGACAATGCGCGTGAAATCGCAAAGGAGTTCAGAGACCTGAGGATGAGGTATCATGCAGCGATAAAAGAGATAAGCACGAAGCTCGAGGTTCTTGACAACGAATTCAGTGTGAAATATGATTACAACCCGATACATCATATGCAGTGCAGACTGAAAAGCGTTCAGAGTATCATGGATAAAATCGACCGCAAGGGCTGGCCGAAGGAAATGGAGTCAGTCTATAAAGTAATGGATTTTGCCGGAGTCAGAGTGGTATGCAATTATCTTGAGGACATCTATACTGTAGAGGAGAGCCTTCTGAGGCAGGATGATATTAAGCTGCTGAAGCGGAAGGATTATATCAGGAATCCGAAGGAAAGCGGCTATCGAAGCCTTCATCTGCTGGTGGAGGTGCCGATTTTCCTCTCTGACAGAACATACAATATGCCGGTGGAGATACAGATACGCACTATAGCGATGGATACATGGGCAAGCCTTGAACATGAGCTCAAATACAAGAGCAAAAAAGAAATGCCGGGATATGTGGTGCAGGAACTCAAAAACTGTGCCAAGTCAATGGCGGATCTTGATGCGTCGATGGAACGCATACACAAGATGCTTTGATATAATCAGGTATAAAAACTGCCGTACGGAGGCGGCAGAGGACCTGGTTTTATGGGTGTCAGTAATCTGAAATGGAGAGATAGTCAAATGAAAAGGAAAACATTGGTAAGAACAGCATTGGTTTTATGCGTGGTTATGGCTGCATCTGTGTGCCTGTCATCATGCGGTACGGACGTATCATATGATGACTATAACCTTAAAGAGTACATAAAAGTCGGCGACTATAAGGGCCTCGAGGCTGCGGCATACAGCATTTCGGTAACGGATGACGACGTGGAGACGGCAATACAGAGCGCACTTGAAGAAGCGGCCACGGATACCGAGCTTGAGAAGGGTGAAGCCATTGCTGACGGAGATGTTGTCAATATCGATTACACAGGAAAAGTAGACGGAAAGAAGTTTGACGGCGGTTCTGCGGAGGGTTATGATCTGACTATCGGCAGCGGCTCATTTATTGATGGATTTGAAACGGGTCTCATAGGGAAAACTGTAGGAGAAAAAACAAAGCTCAATCTTACATTCCCGGATGATTATTCATCGGAAGACCTGCAGGGAAAGGATGTCGTTTTTACTGTAAAGATAAATTCGGCAACAAGACAGACAGTTCCGACGCTGGATGAGGATTTCGTAAAGAACACGACAGATTTTGACACAGTTGAAGAATATAAGGCGGATCTTGAGAAGCAGCTTTACAATGAAAAAGAAGATGAAGCGATAAGCGACCAGAAGTCAACACTCTGGTCAGCACTGATGGATAATGTTAAGGTTAAGAAATATCCGAAGAGAGAGCTTAATTATTATATAGAGTTCAACAGCGAGCAGATGGATACAATGGCGGAAGAATATGACATGACAAGAGATGAGCTTCTTTCGGCATATGGATTCGGCGATGAAGATGAATTCGCTGCAACGAATAAGGACAGCAGCAAACAGAGAGTCAAGCAGGAAATGATTATTGAGTATATCGCTCAGAAAGAGGGACTCGAATGCACTAAAAAAGAAAAAGAAGCGCAGATCGAAAAGTATGAGAATGCCGGATATGACGAAAAGACGATAAAGACACAGACCGGCAGAGATATGGACGACTATGTGGAGATGGAGCTTTTATATGAAAAGATTCTGGATCTTCTTCTTGACAATGCGAATATAACTGAAGCTGCAGCTGAATAACAGGGATGCCTCGTTCCGGCGTGGGACTGCGGGTAATCTGATATGATAAAAACCGGTTTGTGTGCGTTTTATGCATACAGCCGGTCTTTTGTTTTGTTAAGGATATTGCGTCTGAATAACAGCCTGGCTTTTGTGCGTTTTAAGCCTCGCCGGGAAAAGCAGTGCCCCGGGCATTTTTAGTCCGCAGGAAAAAGTAGTTGCCAAAGTGGAACTGATGTGGTAAAATCTCACTGTTAGTTTATTGTCTGTCATGGTACGGCTTGATAAAGCTGTATGTGACGGAAAAGACTATGATTCTCTGGAGAGTCTCAAAACGAGCGCCGAAGGTGTACGCATACAGAATATGAGGTAATGCTGTATGTAATCTCTCAGGCAAAAGGACAGAGCAGATAGTTTTTATATTATTTGTGTCCTCTCCGGAAGTCGATGAAATATCGGCTTTTTTTATTAGGCAGGATACAGCATCGATAAAGGCTGAAATCTCGTCTATGTAAAGAAATTATTATTTATCAGGAGAAGGAGAAAACGAAATGGAAAGTTTAACAAAAGTATTGGAAGCGATAGACGGAGTCGTCTGGGGAATACCTCTGATTGTTCTGATCATGGGTACAGGCATTTATCTGACTATCAGACTCGGAGTGCTTCAGTTCAGAAAACTCGGCAAGGCGCTGAAGTACATGGTGAAGAATGAAGAAGGTGCAAGCGGAGAGGTTACAAGCTTCGGCGCGCTCTGCACAGCGATGGCGGCAACAATCGGTACAGGAAATATCGTAGGTGTTGCAACAGCTGTAATAGCAGGAGGTCCGGGTGCGTTGTTCTGGATGGTAATAGCGGCATGCTTCGGTATGGCTACCAAATATTCAGAAGGACTGCTGGCAGTGAAATTCCGTGAACAGAAGAGCGACGGCAGATTCCTCGGCGGACCGTTCAGATATATCGAGCAGGGAATGGGACCGAGATGGAAATGGCTCGCCAAGCTGTTTGCGATATTTGGTGTGGGAGCCGGTCTTCTCGGTATCGGAACCATAACACAGGTAAACGGTATCGCCTCAGCGGTAAAGAATGTTTTTGACCCTGAGACGCAGAATACAGTAGAACTGTTCGGAACAGACTATTCATGGGCAACGGTAATAGCGGCAGTTGTAGTGGCACTCTTCACAGCTCTCGTTGTTATAGGCGGGCTGCAGAGAATTGCGAGTGTTACATCGATAGTTGTGCCTTTCATGGCTATAGCATATGTAATCGTATGTGTTTCCATACTTGTATACAATATCGAAAAGCTTCCGCATGCAATTGTAACGGTAGTGCAGGGTGCATTCGGAATCAGAGCCGTTTCGGGCGGCGCACTGGGAGCACTGCTTCTTGCGATGCAGAAGGGTGTTGCAAGAGGTATATTCTCGAACGAATCCGGTCTGGGAAGTGCGCCGATTGCGGCAGCGGCAGCTCAGACTCACGAACCTGTGAGACAGGGACTTGTATCCATGACGGGAACTTTCATAGATACCGTTGTTATCTGTACAATGACCGGACTCTCAATTATGGTTACGGGTGCATATGATTTCTCGACAGCAAACGGTCTTGACGGTGTGGATGTCACTATATGGGCGTTCTCAAACGGACTTCCGTGGGCGGCAGGCGTAGGGTCGATAATTCTTATGGTATGCCTTGCACTGTTTGCCTTCACAACAATTCTCGGATGGGATTATTACAGCGAAAGATGTCTCGAGTATCTGTCCGGCGGCAGAATGGGTGTTGTAAAGGTATACAGATGGCTTTACATACTGGCTGTTCTCATAGGACCGTTCCTCACATTATCGGCAGTATGGACTCTTGCGGATATAATGAACGGGCTGATGGCTATACCTAATCTGATAGCACTCGTTGCACTCAGCGGCATCATCGTTGCTGAGACGAAGAGTTACTTCAAACGACTGGAAAACGGCGAAATACAGGGATAAAGAAATAATACGGGGTTAAAACGATATACGAAGACCGCAGGTGCCATCTGCATGGGCATTCCGCGGTCTTTCTTATTTTCGCAGAGCCTCATAAGAACATTATAAGGTGCAGAGCTTTACATTGCGTTAGACAAAACATACAACATGTAGTATAATCAGTTATATATTTTGCATAGTTGGATATCCGGCAAAGGAGGTCGCACAATGAGATGCCCGTATTGCGAAAATGAAGACAGCAAGGTAATCGACTCCAGACACACAGAGGACGGACGCGCCATAAGAAGGCGAAGAGAATGCGAGGGATGCGGCAGGCGCTTTACTACTTATGAGAAAGTAGAAGAAGTGATACTGATGGTGATAAAAAAAGACGGCAGCCGCCAGGCTTTTGACCGTCTCAAGCTTCTGAACGGTATAATAAGAGCCTGTGAGAAGCGCCCGGTTCCCATAGCTGATATGGAGAAGATAGTTGATGACATTGAGCGCGGACTCAACAATACCATGGAGAAGGAAGTTGAGAGCAGGCTTATCGGGGAACTTGTCATGGAAAGACTCAGAGATCTGGATGAAGTGGCATATGTGCGCTTTGCATCAGTATATAAGCAGTTTAACGATATAAATACATTTGTTGCCGAGATTGAAAAACTGCGCACCAACAGAAAAAAGGATTCTTGAAAACAGACGGAAATGCGGAAGGATGAGCAGGCGGAAATGCAGGAAAGCAAGCAGACGGATAAAATAATAAGGATAGCGATAGATGGTCCGAGCGGTGCCGGCAAAAGCACCATTGCCAAGGCTGTGGCAGCAGAACTCGGCATTGACTATATAGACACGGGAGCGATGTACCGGGCAATCGGATACAAGATGAAGCTGGAGGGAATAGACGGCGATGATGATGAAAAGCTTCGTACAATGCTTGACGCTACGGATATCGATTTTGTCGATGGAGACATCATACTCGACGGCAATATTGTCAATAAAGAGATAAGAACCCCGGACAGCTCCAGAAGGGCATCACTCTGTTCGGCGCTGCCGGCGGTCAGAGAAAAACTCGTGGAGCTTCAGCGCAGCATGGGTGCGAAAAAAAGCGTGATAATGGACGGGCGTGATATAGGAAATAATGTACTGAAAGATGCAGAGTACAAGTTTTTCCTTACGGCTGCACCGGAGGAAAGAGCAGAAAGGCGGTATAAAGAGCTCCTGCAGAAGGGAGAACATGTTTCTTTTGAGGAGGTTCTTGACGATATAAAACAGCGGGACTACCGCGACACTACCCGGAAGCTCAATCCGCTGAGAAAAGCTGAAGACGCGCTGGAGGTGGACAGCACAGGAATTCCGATAGAGGAAGTTGTCAGCAGAATAATAAATGCAGTAAAAGGAGTTTAAGAAAAGGAGAAAGAGCACAATGGCTACAGTAAGACCATTCAGGGCCGTGAGACCTGCGCAGGAACGCGCACAGGATGTTATCTCGCTGCCGTATGATGTAATGAACCGCAGCGAGGCTGCAGCAATGGCCGAGGGGAATCCGTACAGCTTTCTGCATATCTGCAGATCGGAGATAGATCTGCCGGATCAGGAAAACCCGTATGATGCAGCTGTGTATGAAAAGGCAAAGAAGAATATAGCGGAATTTCTTGAAAACGGAACGTTTACAGAAGATGAGAAGCCGTGCCTTTACATATACAGAGAAATAATGGACGGGCGAGTGCAGACCGGAATAGTCGGCTGTGTCGCAGTGGATGAGTATCAGAACAACACTATAAAAAAACATGAATTTACACGAGTTGAAAAGGAACAGGACAGAATCAGACATTTTGATGTGTGTGATGCGAATACAGAGCCTGTTTTTCTGACATACAGAGACGATAAAAGAATAAGATCGCTTGTGGAGGGATATGCGGAGAACAACGACCCGATATATGATGTGACAGCATCGGACGGCATCAGGCATATTCTCTGGGTGCTTGAAGATGATAAGATGATTTCGGGAATAACATCGCTTTTTGCTGAAATACCTGCGCTTTATATTGCAGACGGGCATCACAGAAGTGCATCGGCGTGCAAGGTGGGAATCAAAAGGCGTGAGGAAAACCCGGAATACACAGGTGATGAGGAATTCAATTTCTTCATGGCGGCGATATTCCCGGATAATGATCTCAGAATTTTTGACTACAACAGAGTTATAAAGGATCTCAACGGTCTTTCGGATGAAGAATTTCTTGAGAAGATTAAAGCTGCGGGCTTTGCAGTGGAGGAGATGGGAGAAGAAATATATTATCCTGAAGCAAAGCATGTATTTTCAATGTATCTCAGCGGCAAATGGTACAAGCTCACAGCATCTGAAAGTATAATTCCGGATCATGTTACAGATTCGCTGGATGTTGCGATTCTGCAGAATAATCTGTTTGAACCGCTGCTTGGCATAGGTGACCCGAGAACGGACAAAAGGATTGACTTTGTCGGGGGCATCAGGGGACTTGAGGAACTGAAAAGGCGCGCTGAGAGTGACATGAAGGTGGCTTTTGCGGTTTACCCTGTTGATGTTACGGATCTCCTCCATGTTGCGGATAATGATATGGTGATGCCGCCTAAGTCAACGTGGTTTGAGCCAAAGCTCGGAAGCGGGCTGTTCATGCATCGTCTGAAGTAGTTTTTTCTGCCGGAAATGCATTATTTTTTCCTAAATAATGCTGCGCGGAGATTTAATAAAATATTGAAACGAAAAAACCTCTGTTTTTATCTTTAAACGGTAAGCAGAGGTTTTTTGTGTGCATTGCGGCGAGATGCACTCGAGATATATAGTAAAAATTTACTAAAATGTCAATAAATAGTTGACAAATGGTGATGCGGGACGCATAATAGGCTCATAAATTAATCTTAAATGAACGGCGAAGGGGTGGAAAGGAAAAATGAAAATTGAAAAACTTCCGGACAGTGAAAAGCCGAGGGAAAAGCTGCTGAGAGAGGGAAAGGAGCATCTTTCCAATACGGAAATACTGGCAATAATTCTGGGGAGCGGTACAGGAGGAAAGTCAGCGCTGGATCTGGCGTCGGATATTCTGTCGCTTGACAGTACGGGAATCAGGTTTCTGGCCGGCTGCAGACCGGAAGAGCTGCAGCGGGTAAAGGGAATAGGAACTGCGAAGGCATGTGAGATACTGGCGGCAGCGGAACTCGGCAAGAGAATAGCACTGCGGCCGCATGAAGAATGCAGACGCATAGAGAATTCCTCGGACATAGCAGAACTGTTTATGGAAAAAATGCGGTATTACAAAAAAGAACACTTTATTACACTGCTTATTGGTGTTAAGGGCGAGATAATCGAGGAGGCCGAGGTGTCGGTAGGCGATCTGTGCTCCAGCGTGACGCATCCTCGGGAAGTGTTTGTGGATGCAGTCCGGCGCAGTGCCGGGTCAGTGGCTTTTGTGCACAATCACCCGAGCGGAGATCCTACGCCGAGTGAAGCGGACAAGGAAACAACCAGGCGGCTGATGAAGTCCGGAGAAATACTGGGGATTCCGGTGCTTGACCACATTGTCATAGGGGACGGATGTTATGTCAGCATGCGGGCTGAAGGAATGATGAACTGAGATGTGAAACGGGATATACCTGAAATTAAAAATGCGGGATATGAGATAAAATATGCCGGAAACTTATGTGACGGGATGTGAGATTTAAATTGAATATATGTCTCTGAAAAATAAAGGAATAAAGAAAAAATATAAAATGAGCGGATAGGGACTTGACTTTAGTGAGATTTATAGGCAAACTATTTAAAGACAACCGGTCGAATCCGTTTGGATTCAGATGTGCTGATGCGAGTCACCCCCTGAAAGGAATGACTCGCTTTATCGACCCCGCAGAAACTTTGTGAGGGGCAGAAAGCCGCACGGCACGGGCAAAATACTGATAGTTTGGAGAAAAATCACGATGGGTAAAGTCATTTTAGTCGCATCAGGAAAAGGCGGAACGGGAAAAACTATGTTTTCCGTGAATTTCGGTGCCGTTCTGGCGCAGCGCGGGAAGCATGTAATGCTGATAGATCTGGATATGGGTCTCAGAAATATGGATATTTATCTGGGTATGGAAAATAAAGTTGTATACAATATAATGGATGTCATATCCGGAATCTGCCGAATAAAGAAAGCGATGATAAAGGTGGACGGTTTCGATACGCTGTATTTTATGGCAGCTTCACCAAGACGTGATGACAGGGATATAACGCCTCTTCATATGGAAGTGCTGTGCAGTAAACTCAGCAAATATTTTGATTATATAATTATTGACTGCCCGGCAGGAATCGGAGATATGCTGGATGTTGCACTCAGACCGGCAGATCAGGCAGTCATACTTACGGAGCCGGAGGCAGCATCGTTAAGGGATGCTGATGTTGCAGAAAGATATATCAGAGAAAATGGTGTGACAAATACTGTCTTTGTGATAAATAAGGTCCGCGTGGATCTTATGAAAGCGGGATTTGTACCGAGTCCCGCAGCGATACTCAATATGTTTAAAAATCCGGTTGTGGGGATGATACAGGATGACGACAATATACATATTTCAACCAATAAAGGCATTCCGATAGTATGCAAGAGAGGAACGTATATAGAAAAAAACTTTCAGGATATAGCTGATAAAATTACAGGGCTGGCATAGAGCCCTGTTTTTTTATGTGCGCCCGGCGGCGCACGTTTCTAACTGGTGAAAGCTCCGGATCCGCCCGGCACCGGCAGAGACTGCAGGAGTTTCAGTATATATAAACAATATCAGGCTTTGTTCGGGCTTGTTTTTTTGTGACGATTATCAGTTTCCTTGACTACCTATGCAAAAAAGTCTATAATAATAAAGTGTGCTTTAATTAATTATTATAACTTCTTATACAATGAATTGATATTTACAAGGAACTTTGAGTTGATTATAAAACTTGAAAATCGGATTAAAAAGGAGGGTGATCAATGACGGGAATCGTTATAGCGGTTGTTGTTGGACTGGCAGCGCTTATAATAGGTGTGCTGGTTGGATATATACTAAGAAAATCAATAGGCGAAAAGACTATCGGGAATGCTGAGCAGAAGGCTAAGAATCTGATACTTGACGCTGAAAACAGAGCGGAGACGCTTAAGAAAGAAAAAATACTTGAGGCAAAGGAAGAAGCTCACAGGCACAGAAGTGATGCCGAAAAAGAAATAAGAGAAAGACGAAATGAGGTTCAGAAATCTGAACGCAGACTCATACAGAAAGAAGAGTCGATAGACAGAAAACTTGAAAATATTGAGAAGAAAGAAGAAAGCATTACTAATAAGGAAAAAAGCATTACCAATAAACAGCAGGAAGCGGAAAAGCTGGTAAAAAGACAGCTCGAGGAGCTTGAAAAAATTTCAGGCTACTCCATCGAGCAGGCAAGAGAAATCATACTCAGTAAAGTAGAAAAAGAAGCACGAAGTGACGCGGCTCTTTTGTATAAAGAAATAGAAAACAAGGCAAAAGAAGACGCAGAGAAGAAAGCAAAAGAAATTATTACAGGAGCAATACAGAGATGTGCGGCCGATCATGTGGCGGAGTCAACCGTTTCTGTTGTTCCGCTTCCGAATGATGAAATGAAGGGTCGTATTATCGGAAGAGAAGGACGGAATATCCGTGCTATCGAAACACTTACCGGCATAGATCTGATAATCGATGATACACCTGAAGCGGTTATTCTGTCAGGCTTCGATCCGGTGAGGAGAGAAGTTGCCAGACTGTCGCTGGAAAAACTGATTGTTGACGGAAGAATACATCCGGCAAGAATCGAAGAAATGGTACAGAAATCAGAAAGAGAAGTTAATGCTATTATCAAGGAAGAAGGAGAGCAGGCAACGTTTGAAGTAGGCATTCATAATCTCCATCCGGAACTGATAAAGCTGCTCGGAAGACTGAAATACAGAACATCCTACGGTCAGAATGTACTTAAACATTCCATCGAGGTGGCTCATCTTGCAGGGCTCATGGCCGGTGAACTCGGACTTGATGTTACTCTTGCAAAAAGAGCGGGACTTCTGCATGATATAGGAAAAGCTCTCGACCACGAACGTGAAGGCACGCATGTGGATATAGGCATTGAGGTTCTGAAAAAGTACAAGGAATCAGAAGCCGTGATAAACGGTATGGCTGCACATCACGGTGATTACGAGCCTAAGTCAATAGAAGCTGTACTTATAGCTGCAGCTGACGCACTTTCGGCAGCAAGACCGGGAGCACGGCGTGAAACTCTTGAGTCGTATATAAAGAGACTTCAGAAGCTTGAAGAAATCGCTAATACGACAGAGGGTGTCGAAAGATCATATGCTATTCAGGCGGGAAGAGAGATAAGAGTAATCGCAAAGCCTGATGAAGTCGGCGATGAAGCAATCGCATTGCTCGCAAGGGATATTTCGAAGAAGATAGAATCTGAACTCGAATATCCGGGACAGATTAAGGTAAACGTTGTAAGAGAAACAAGAGCAGTGGATTATGCTAAATAACAATAACGAGAGAAACTGAGGCGGACTGGATCCGCCTCAGCCTGTTATAGGAGAAATAAATGATTTACTTGGATAACAGTGCTACAACTAAACAATATCCTGAAGTTACCAAAGCAATGCTGACTTATATGGATGAATTTTACGGCAATCCGTCATCTCTGTATCAGCTGGGAGTGGACAGTGAGAAGGCAATTAAAAATGCACGTGCATCGCTGGCCGCTGCGATAGGTATGGAAAACGGCAGAGTGTACTTTACATCAGGCGGCACGGAGTCGGACAATATGGCGGTATTCGGGACGGCAAAAGCTCTGAAAAGACGCGGAAACAGAATAGTGACTACTGCTGTGGAGCATCCTGCGGTGCTTGAATGCTGCAGAGAGCTGGAAAAACAGGGTTTTGAGGTAATATATGTCGGAGTAGACCGGAAGTGCCGGCTCGACATGGAAATGCTGAAATCGGCTATTGACGATAAAACAATTCTGGTTTCAATGATGCATGTGAACAATGAGGCGGGCACAATAATGCCGGTGGACAGCGTGAGACAGATAATGAAAGAAAAAAATTCGCCGGGCTTCTTTCATTGCGATGCAGTGCAGAGCTTCGGCAAACTGCCGCTTTGCAGCAGCGCCGATATCATATCGGTCAGCGGACACAAAATTCACGGTCCGAAGGGTATAGGAGCGGTCTGCATCAGAGAGGGCATAAATGTTCCCGCATTTATATGCGGCGGCGGACAGGAAAGCGGCAAACGGTCAGGCACAGAAAACGTACCTGCCATAGTCGGATTCGGTACAGCGGCAGATATAGCAGGACGAGGCAGAAAAGAAAGCTCTGCGCTCATGGCGGATATGCGGCAGAGGCTGATTGATGACTTGTCGGATTCGCTTGATGATATTGTGATAAACAGTCCGGAAACGGCGGGCGAAAATGCAGGCGAGTGCTGCAGCTCGCTGCTGAATATTTCGTTTCTGGGAACGCGGGGTGAGGTGCTGCTTCATACTCTTGAACAGGACGGAATATATGTCTCGACGGGGTCTGCCTGTTCATCTAATAAAAAAGGGCAGAGCCATGTTCTCAAGGCGATGGGACTCAGAGACAAGGAAATCGAGGGGACACTGAGATTCAGCTTCGGAAGAATGAATACGATTGAGGAAATAGATACGGCAGCAGAGAAGATAACAGCGGCAGTAAAACGTTTCCGAAGGCTCGGCAGTTTCAGATAATAAAAGCAAAGGTGGTCAGATAAGTGAACAGTGAGCATATTTTTATAGTCAGATGCGGCGAGGTCGCACTGAAGGGAATGAATAAACCGTATTTCGAAAGAATGCTTGTGGAGCGTATAAAAAAGCTTCTGAAAAAATTTGACGGGATAAGTGTGAAAAGACACGAGGGACTTATTTTTGTCAGAGCAGATAAAAGCCTGGATAAACAGGCAATAATAAAAGAAATATCAAAGGTTTTCGGTGTAGCATCCATCAGCCCTGCCGTTGAATGCGAAAGCACAATGGAGGCAATAGGGAAGGCTGCCGTGGATTATATGCTGGAGGCAATCGAGGAGCGCGGGATAAAGACATTCAAGGTAGAGGCAAAGAGAGCGGATAAGAATTTTCCTGTAAAATCGCCGGATATCGGCAGAATAATCGGTGCGGATGTTCTGAAGGGCTGCAAAGTGCTCAAGGTTGATGTTCATCATCCGGATTGCCTGCTTTTTGTTGATGTAAGAAGAGAAAAATCGTATATCTATCAGGATAAAATACCGGGCTTCGGCGGACTGCCGCTCGGTACAAACGGCAAAGGACTTTCGCTTCTTTCAGGCGGTATTGATTCACCTGTTGCCACGTGGATGATGGCAAAGCGCGGTATGATGATTGAAGCGGTGCATTTTCATTCGTTCCCTTATACGAGTCAGCGTGCGCAGGAAAAGGTTGAAGATCTGGCATCTATTGTAGCAACATACTGCGGCAGATTCAAAATGCATGTGATAAATCTGCTGCCGATACAGGAACAGATTGTCACTAACTGTCCGGAAGAGGAAACGACGATACTCGTAAGACGGTTCATGATGAGAATAGCTCAGAGAATTGCAGAAAAAACAGGCTGCGGCATGCTTATCACAGGTGAAAACCTCGGACAGGTAGCCAGCCAGACCGCAGAGGCACTTGTTGTCACTGACGCATGCGTATCTATGCCGGTCATGAGGCCGCTGATTGCGATGGATAAGGTCGACATTATGGATAAGGCGCAGGAAATAGGCACATATGAAACATCGATACAGCCTTACGAAGACTGCTGTACGGTTTTCCTGCCTAAACATCCGGTTACTAAGCCTAGGCTTGAGAGAATCCTTGCATCAGAAAGCAAGCTGGATTGTGATGCGCTCATAGCAGCGGCAGTAGACTCGGAAGAAGTTATTGATATTTTTTCCAGATAAATAACAAAATATGTTTTGACACAACATATTTCAATAGTGTATAATGGTTATTGTTATTTAACAAGCGCCATTAGCTCAATTGGATAGAGTCGCGCACTACGAATGCGAAGGTTGGGGGTTCGAGTCCCTCATGGCGCGCCAAAAGAGAGTTTTCCGTCAGGAAGGCTCTTTTTTTATTAATTCTTTAATCTGAGGGACTCGAACCCGAAAGGGCAGGCCGCACATAATAACTGCAGTTTTGCATACAAAATACTGTGTTAAGTATGATGAGAAAACACTAAAAAGTCTGTGTTTTTTTGTGAATTCACATAAAAAACACATATAAGTCGTCTAGAAACGTTGACAGACAGCAAAATAAGCATTATAATGTACTTGTAGTGATACAAAAGCAGTGTATGAGAAACGGAAACGACAGAAAAGACAACAGAAAAAACCAAGCAAGGAAAGAGGGATATTATGAAAACTGCAGTAGAAGTAGTTGCACACAGATTTGACTCGTTTGTTCATACAATGAGAGAATGTGCTGCTATGATAGATGAAATCGTAGCAAATGGACAGCTCTAGTTAAAAACTACAGATAAAACAAGAGCTATAAAATCAGAATAAAACTGCGAAAACTACAATGACAAAAAACAAATATGGATTGGTTTCCGAATCAATAGGGGTTATTTTCCGGCAGGCATAAAGCCTGTCGTTTTTTTTTATGCAGATTCGTGCAGAATTAAAGCTATGGAAAATCTGCAGAATCCGGAGCTTGAGCCTTTTGAGTCTGTGGAATCCGCAAATAAATTCTTTGTGAATAAGCTTGAATATACATAAGAACTTTGCTATAATAATACATTTGAAAATCTGCATGAAATTTGGTATAATAAAAAAGAAATATCGCCTGTCATGGTAAGGAAGAAGGTGTTTTTTATGGATGACAGTAAATTTTCAAAAGGCGATTACGTTGTATACGGAACAAGCGGAGTCTGTGTAATAGAGGATATCAAACTTATGAAATTCGCGCTTGACAGTGAAAAAAGCCCTTACTATGTACTTAAGCCTGAGAGCAATGAGTCTTCAGTTGTTTATGTGCCTGCAGGGAATGAAAAACTCATGGCTAAAATGCGTGAAGTGATGACCAAAAGCGAGATAGATGATTTGCTGCTCGGTATGAGAGACAAAGAGATTACATGGGAGAAGGACAGACGCAGCCGATCGGAGATGTTTCATGAGATTCTTGTAAAAGGTGTCACGCAGAAGCTTCTGCTCATGATACGATGCATATATCTGAAGAAAAGAGAACTCCTCCCGCTGGGAAAGAGATTGCCGGCAACGGATGAAAATACTCTTAAATCAGCAGAAAAACTCGTTGAGGAAGAATTTTCTCATGTTCTCGGCATACCGGTGAGCGATGTCAGCGAATATATAAGAAACCTGCTGAACGTATCGGAGCATTCACCGAGTGAATCATAATAAGCGAATCATAATAAACGAAGCGATTATCAAACAAATCGGACAGATTATAAACCCCGGTATTTATAAAGTCCCGTATAAAGAATAACTATTGACAAAAGAATGCGATTAGTGTAAACTAACTCACGTAGAAGCTGATTTTGTATTAAAGTCAGTTAAAACCTTTTGTGAAAGAATATGCTTATGGAATATACAGGGACGCAGATGCAGAAGGAATTGATTCTGCACAGATTGAAGGATAAAGGATTCAGGATAACAAAGCAGCGGCTTGTGCTGCTGGATATAATACTCAGCGGAGACTGTTCGTGCTGCAAGGAGATATATTACAGAGCAGTTGAACAGGATCCGGGAATAGGAGTATCTACGGTATACCGTCTTGTTAATTCACTTGAAGAAATAGGCGCGATAAGCCGAAGTGATATTTACAAGATTAAATGTGAATCCGATGAAGAAAGAAAATCTGAAGATTATACAGTAATGTTTGAAGATGGGACATGCTGCAGCTTTTCAGAGAAAACCTTCAACGCAATAGTTCTGGCAGACCTTAAAGCAGGAGGTTATGTCAAAGAACAGAGAATCGAAAAAGTATCGTTAAGCAGTCAGAGCAGTGCAAGCTGAGCCGCCTGCTTTTTTTTATCCCGAAAATGAAAAAAATTCCCGATTGCAAAAGATTAGAAAACGATAACCGCACTTGACATGTTATACTGTGTTCATACAAAGAAAAGCAGCGCTGAAAAAGGGGACTCAAATCGAAAGGAGATTAACGAAATGAAGCAGCATAAATTCTGGGCATGTGCTATGACGCTGTGCCTGGTGATGACAATCTATACAGGTCACAAAAGGAAATAAGGAGGAAAAACAATGAAAGTTTTAAAGAATGTTGATGCGAAAAAGTCGGGAATATTTGCAGCAGGAGTACTGTTCGGAACTGCAGGAATAAAAATTCTGACAAGTAAAGATGCAAAGAAGGTTTATACATCATGTACGGCAGCAGTGCTGAGAGCAAAGGACTGCATCATGAATGTCGCTGCAAAAGCACAGGATAATGCGAGTGACATTTATGCAGAGGCACAGCAGATTAACGAAAAAAGAACTGAAGCTGAATGTGTGTGTGAAGACGAATGCTGCGGCGATGCTGAGGAAAGCGGCGAAGAAGGCTGCTGCTGCGCTGCAGAAGAAGCATAGAAACGAAATTACAGAAAACGCCGGCACCTGTGGGAAACCACAGGTGTTTTAGGAAGGTGGCAGAAACAATATGAAATTTATTATAAAACATGAAATAGAGGGCCGTATCCGCATACAGGCCGTACAGCAAAGGATGACTTTTGAACAGGCGGATACACTGCAGTACAGCCTTGATGCGCAGCCTTTTATAAAATCGGCGAAAATACAGGAAAGAACTCAGAGTGTTGCAATCTGCTATGAGGGAGACAGAGAAGCGGTTATTGAATTTCTGAAAAAATTCAGCTATGACCGGGCCGGGGCGCCGACAGAATATCTGCAGAGCTCGAGCAGAAAGCTCAATGCTGAGTACAGGGAAAAACTGATAGGCCATGTGGTATGGCGGGGAATACAGATTCTGTTCATGCCGCCGGCAGTGAGAAGCGCTGTTGCCATAGCGAAGTCAGTGAAATATCTCAGACACGGCATATCTGCGCTTTTACATCGCAGAATAGAGGTGGCTGTGCTTGATGCGACGGCCATAGGTGTATCAATATTCCGCGGGGATCTCAAAACAGCCGGAGATATAATGTTCCTGCTCGGCATAGGCGAAATTCTCGAAGAATGGACGCATAAAAAGTCAGTAGATGATCTGGCAAGGAGCATGTCGCTTAATGTGAATAATGTATGGCGGTGCGATGAAGCTGAGGATGTCCTGGTGCCGACCTCGGAAATAAGAGAAGGCGACAAGGTAAGAGTGTATATGAGCAATGTCATACCGTTTGACGGAACGGTTGTGAGCGGCGAGGCATCGGTAAACCAGGCATCGATGACAGGTGAATCCCTGCCGGTGCACAGGGATAAGGGTTCAACTGTATATGCGGGAACTATCGTTGAGGAAGGTGAACTGGTGATAGAAGTCATCAGAATCAGCGGAGGAAGCAGGTACGAGAAAATAGTTGCGATGATAGAAGAGACCGAAAAGCTCAAATCATCTGCTGAAGGAAAAGCGGCGCATCTGGCAGACAGGCTGGTGCCGTATACTTTAGCGGGAACGCTTCTGGTATGGCTCCTGACGAGGAATGTCACGAAGGCACTTGCGGTGCTTATGGTAGACTTTTCATGTGCACTGAAGCTGGCGATGCCTATATCAGTGCTGTCAGCAATGAGAGAAGCCGGAGAACATCAGATTACTGTAAAGGGCGGGAAGTATATGGAAGCTGTGGCTGAGGCTGATACAATACTTTTTGACAAAACAGGTACTCTCACTAAGGCAAGGCCGGTAGTTGCCGATATCATACCGTTCAACGGAGGCGATAAGTATGAGCTTCTCAGACTGGCAGCCTGTCTTGAAGAGCATTTTCCGCATTCTGTGGCGAAGGCGGTTGTAAATGAAGCAAAACACAGGGGACTTGAGCATGAGGAGCTTCATTCTGATGTGGAATATATAGTGGCGCATGGTATATCCTCAAAGATAGAAGGAAAGAAAGTCGTAATCGGAAGCTATCATTTTGTTTTCGATGATGAAAATTGCACTGTAGAAGATGATTACAAGGAAAAATTCGATGCTCTGCCGCCGGAGTATTCACATCTTTTCATGGCCGTGGAGGGAAAACTCGAAGCGGTAATATGCATAAATGATCCGATAAGGGAAGAAGCTGCAGAAGCAATAAGGAAACTCAAGGCTTCCGGATTCAGCAAAATAGTCATGATGACAGGAGACAGTGAAAAAACAGCTGCTGCGATTGCTGCGAAGGCCGGAGTGGAGGAGTACTACGCAGAAGTTCTTCCGGAGGATAAAGCCAGATTTGTGGAAAAAGAAAAACAGAGCGGCAGAAAAGTCATAATGATCGGAGACGGGATAAATGACTCGCCTGCGCTTTCCGCTGCAGACGTAGGCATTGCAATCAGCGATGGAGCTGAAATCGCAAGAGAAATTGCGGATATAACAATAGCGGCGGATGATCTGAATGAGATTGTGGTTCTCAGAGAGCTGAGCGCCAGACTTATGGAAAGAATACACAAAAATTACAGAAGGATAATTCTGATTAACGGCGGTCTTATTATGCTGGGGGTAGGCGGAGTGCTGCAGCCGGCGACGTCTGCAATGATTCACAATGCTTCAACGCTTGGCATAAGTCTGCAGAGTATGAAAAATCTTCTGCAGTAAGAGTATATAAAAGAAATCTGCAGTATGTTGTGAAAACTGCATGTACATGTGTCAAACACATATGAACCGTGATATTGATGCGTAATCCGGGATTTATTTAAATTTCCGGATTGCCGCATCGTGATATCACGGTTTTTGTTATTCCGGATGTTTTAACGACAGCCGGTTTCGGCATGATTTGCGGTAATTGAGAATAATGTTCAGGTACTGTTAATCGGGAATTTTAGTCAGGAAGGTATATTGACATCTCCGGTAAGTTAGTCTATACTAATCACATCGAGTTAGGAGATGCTAACTCGAACGGCAGAATACAGCTCATCGGCTGCAGGGTTAAGTATATCCGCTGCCGCGAGCGAGAAAGCTTATGCGAAATTTTATGAAAAGAGGTGTGAAATGCTTGAAACATCATTGATAAAGCACTGCTCTCCAACGCTGGCATCACTTAAAACCGCAAACCTGTTCAGTTATGAATACCGGACGAAAAAAGAGCTGAGGAAAAGCGTAAGATACTGGAACAATCAGATGTCGTGCAAGGGTATACGCCTCGTGGTAATGAAAAAGAATAAACACAGGGCATTGATTTATGTATGTCGTATATCGAGTCTTGAAAATGAGCTTAAAAAGGCAGATACAGCGGCCTTCCTTGAAAAATACGGTTATGACGCTGCAAATGCGCGGAACGCAGTAAGACATCTGAAAAAAAGAATGTGCAGCAGCGGCGGTTTTCCTCATGAAATAGGTGTCTTTCTCGGATATCCGCTGGAAGATGTGACGGGCTTCATCGAAAACGGAGGTAAAGGATTCGTGGAGGTCGGGTTCTGGAAAGTTTACGGTGATAAGGAAGAAGCTGAGAAGACTTTTTATAAATACAAAAAATGCACGGATATATACACTCGTCTGTGGGAGTGCGGGAGAAGAAGCATCGGGCAGCTCACAGTTGCGGCCTGATGAAATAAACCGCAGAAAAACTGCATGTATTATATAAAACAGCGGATTTTATGGAATCGCTTGATAAAAGATATTTCGGCGGCCGATGCGGCAGTCTGATATAAATAAGATTTTAATTATCCAGGAGGTAAAAAATGAGCAAAGTAGCAGTAGTTTATTGGAGCGGCACAGGCAATACAGAAGCTATGGCAAATGCAGTAGCGGAAGGCGCGAAAGAAAAGGGAGCGGAGGTAAGTCTGCTGA
>CAVECM010000013.1:0-77879 GCA_963614095.1 Bacteroidaceae bacterium | reverse complement strand
CTGTATGATTTTTCTGACAGGGTTGTCAGACCGTATATAGAGAAGTAACGGCCGGAGCCGGGGCGGCGTCCGACGGTGTCCGGCACATGAAGCAGACTGCTCAAGGTTTACGAAAATTCTGAAAAAGAATAAAGGTATTGAATACAAACAGCTGAAAATGTATAATAATATAGTTAATTTATTAATTCAAAGACGGAGGAATTCAAATGAAAATTTTAGTAATCAACTGTGGTAGTTCATCACTGAAATATCAGGTTCTGGATATGACAAACGAAGTTCTCTTATGCAAGGGACTTGTTGAGAGAATCGGAATGGACGGATCTGTAATCACTCATACAAAGATGGGTATGGATGAAAAGTTCCAGCTGATCGTTCCTATGGAAGACCACAAGGATGCCATTTCACACGTGCTGATGGCTATTCAGGATGAAAATCACGGTGTAGTTAAAGATATGAGTGAAATAGGTGCTGTAGGTCACAGAGTAGTGCATGCAGGTGAAAAGTTCGCACATTCGGTACTTATCGACGATGCTGTTATTGCAGCTCTGGAAGAATGTATCGACCTGGCTCCGCTTCACAATCCGCCTAATCTTCTCGGTATCGCAGCATGCAAGGAGCTCATGCCGGATACACCGATGGTGGCAGTATTTGATACGGCTTTCCATCAGACTATGCCTCCTGAATCATATATTTACGCTATTCCTTATGAATACTATGAAAAATACGGCATCAGAAGATACGGCTTCCACGGAACAAGCCACAAGTACGTTGCTGAGAGAGCATCAGATATGCTCAATGTAAATCTTGACGATCTCAAGATTATCACATGCCACCTCGGAAACGGTGCATCCGTATCAGCTATCAAGAGAGGCAAGTGCATCGATACATCAATGGGATTCACTCCGCTTGAGGGACTCGTAATGGGAACAAGAAGCGGCGATATCGACCCTGCTATCGTTACATACATCAGAGAAAAAGAACATCTTGATCAGGGTGTTGCAAACGAAATCCTGAACAAGAAGTCAGGTGTGCTTGGTATTTCAGGAGTTTCAAGTGACTTCAGAGATATCGAGGCAGCCGCAGAGGAAGGAAATGAAAGAGCTCTGCTGGCACTGAAGGTGTTCGCTCATAAGGTAAGATTCTATATCGGAGCTTATATCGCAGAAATGAACGGCGTTGATGCTATCGTATTTACTGCAGGCGTAGGTGAAAATGACATCTCAATGAGAGACATCATCTGCAACGACCTGGGCAACCTCGGAATCAAGCTCGACCTCGTTAAGAACAAGGTAAGAGGAAAGGAAATGATTATTTCAAGAGACGATTCAAGAGTTAAGATTCTCCTGATTCCGACAAACGAAGAGCTGATGATTGCAAGAGATACATATAATATTGTAAAGGGAATGTAATTCATATTTCGGATATTTCAATATTATTTTGACAGACAGCAAAAATAGTAGTTGACAACTCATAGCAATCAAATGTATACTTTAGAAGTTACAGATTATTAGAGTGATATTTGATTCAACGAATATACAATACACATCATGGACAGAAGGAGGTGTAAAATATGGCAGTACCTAAGAGGAAAACTTCAAAGGCAAAAAGAGATAAGAGAAGATCTCCGAACATGAAAATGAAAGCGCCTGGACTTTCTATTTGTCCACAGTGCCACGAGCCAAAGCTTCCGCACAGAGTTTGCCCTAACTGCAACTATTACAATGGTAAGGATGTAGTGGAATCAGCAGAAGCGTAAGCGTTGGGGAATCTGCTTTACTGAGAGCAGAGCGGCTGATAAAGAAAAAACGAAACGGTATCGTTAAACGGTACCGTTTTTTTCATGCTTTTTTATGACATTAATGCGGAAGAATCAAAACAGCTTCTGAAAAATTAATTTTCACAACAAATTGATACTGGCTGTAGACAACATTGTAATTTTAGTTTAAAATAAATCTGAAACTGTGCTCTAAGCGGATTATCGCATAAAAATCCACAGAAAGTACATAAAAAAACACTATAATAGTTAATGTGCTCTGTAATATTTTACAGCAAGCATATCAGAATTTGAATTCCGGAAATGTTTTCAGCACAGACATTTCTATGCTGTATAATTAAAAAGTTCTACGGGAGGCTTTATGAACACATCATTTCAGATTTTCAGCCGTGACATGAAAAGGCTCCTGCGCAACAGAGCTGCGGCACTGGTAATGATAGGAGTATGCCTGCTGCCGTCTCTTTACGCATGGTTCAATATTGCGGCCAACATGGATCCCTACGGCAATACCGCACGTATAAAGATAGCCATTGCAAACAATGACAAGGGTGCAGTGACCGAGCTGGTTTCACTGAATGCGGGAGATTCGATAGAGGACAATCTCAGGAAAAACAATCAGCTGGGGTGGACATTTACAAGTGAAAAAAAGGCAATAGAAGGAGTAAAGGCCGGCGATTATTATGCTGCGATAGTTATTCCCGAGGACTTCAGCGAATCGCTGGTCAGTGTCCTTTCGGGAAAAATAAAAACACCGCAGCTTGATTATTATGTCAATGAAAAGAAAAATGCGATAGCACCGAAAATCACGGATACAGGTGCCACCACGATACAGAATGAAATCAACGAAACATTTACATCTGTTGCTTCAGAAGCAGTTGCCGAGGTTGTGAAGGAGGCGGCTGATGAGCTGACGGGGGATATAAACAGTGCAGACTGGGAGCTGCTCTCGGAGATTACAGCAGTACAGGAAAACATCAATGAGTATCAGACAGCCCTCTCGAATTTTCAGGATACGGCAGGCAAATCAGACACAGTGATACAGGATACACTCAAAACTCTTGATAAAGTCGATTCGGCTGCAGATTCTGCATCGTCGGCACTCGGTGAAACATCCGAGCTGCTTTCACAGAGCAGAACAGCTATAGGTAAATTTTCCGCATTATTTTCAGAAACGCTCACGGACGGAGATATACTGCTCGGAAACATCACGGCATCGACATCCGCAAAGCTCGGCACTTTTGAAACAAAAGTACTCAGCGCCTCAGCATCGATAGGCACTAACATAGATTCAGTCACAAAGCTTATAAAAAAGAATGAACAGATACTGGACAAGCTGCAGGAGCTCAACGAAAAGGTCGGCAGTGACTCTCAGATTTCGTCACAGATATCAGAGCAGATAACAAAACTGCAGACTCAGAACAAAGAACTGAATGAACTGCTTGACTCACTGGACAGCGGGAATAAAGCCATTGAAGAGGCGGTCGGCACTGCTCAGAAAACGCGTACGGAGCTTGAAAAAATAGCAGAGGAGAACAGAAAGTCTCTTCAGAATTTCAGAAACGATTTTGACCAGAACCTGCTGCCCCAGATAAATCAGTCACTCGATGACCTGGCGGAAGTCAGCGGAAGTCTGTCAGCGACACTTTCAGGCGTGAAGCCTATGACGAGTCAGCTCAGAGGTATACTGCAGCAGCTGGGAAACAGCCTGGACTCGGCAGATACGGCACTGACGCAGACAGGAACTATCCTGAAGGATGTGGATCAGGATCTGGATGGTATAATAGATGACATCAGAACGCTGCAGAGCTCAGAGGTATACAAACAGCTGCTTTCAATTGAGGGAATGGATGCAGATGCGATATCCGATTTTATGGCATCGCCTGTCAGCCTGAAGTCTGATGTACTTTACGATGTGGAGAATTACGGCTCGGGAATGACTCCGTTCTACACCAATCTGGCTATATGGGTCGGCGGGCTGATACTTGTATCGATTCTCAAAATGGAAGTTGACAAAGAAGGATTCGAGCATGGATTCACAGTAGGTGAGGCATACTTCGGCAGATGGCTTCTGTATGTTGCCGCTGCACTGGTACAGGCATTTGTTGTATGCCTCGGGGATATCGTAATCCTCGGCGTGCAGTGTCTGCATCCGTTTATATTCATACTGACGGGACTTGTGTGCTCGTTTGTATATGTCAATATCATTTATGCGCTTGCGATTACTTTCAAGCATATAGGAAAGGCTGTTGCGGTCATACTGATTATACTGCAGATACCGGGCTCTTCGGGAACATATCCTATAGAAATGATGCCGGCGTTTTTCCAGAAGCTGTACCCGCTGCTTCCGTTTTCATACGGTATAAATGCGATGCGTGAGTGCATTGCAGGCTTTTACGAATTTGACTATATAAAGAATGTGCTTGTTCTTCTGTTGTTTGCAGGGCTGGCGCTGCTGCTCGGACTGGCACTGAAGCCTGTTATCGTTAATCTCAATCACTTGACCGACAGCAGGCTCAGCGAAACAGAAATAATGATCTGCGATACCGAGACTGCGAGAAGCGACAAACCAAAAGTAAAAACACTGATGAAAGCACTCATGAGAGATGAATACAGCAAACAGAGGCTGATGTCAAGATATGTGAGATTTGAGAAAAGATATCCCGGTATGATAAAACGGGGCTTCATATATATGGTTGTAATACCGCTGGTTTTCCTTGTGCTGATGCTGGTTGTGAAGGCGAGAATGGTTTTCCTGATACTGTGGATCATTTCACTTATTTTCCTGTCAATCTATCTTATATGCGTGGAGTATATTCATGACAGATTAGGGGAACAGTTTGAAATAAGCAGCAAATCTTCAGAAGATATTATTCACATGATTGAGGAGGACAATAACTGATGAAAAATATATGGCAGATTTTCAGAAGAGATGTATGGCGCATCAGGAACAATGTCATTGCCCTCATAGTCATAATGGGACTTACAGTCGTGCCGTGTCTTTATGCGTGGTTCAACATAGCTGCCAGCTGGGATCCCTACAGCAATACGGGAAATCTCAAGGTGGCGGTGGCCAGCACAGACGAGGGATATGAGGGGAATCTCATACCGATACAGATAAACATTGGCGAGCGCGTGCTTTCAGCACTTCATGAAAACAATCAGATGGAGTGGGTTTTTACAGGTAAAAAAGCAGCAATCAAGGGAGTGCGTTCCGGCGAATATTATGCGGCAATTGTGATACCGGAGAATTTCAGCACAGATATGATGAGCCTGTTTTCTGATGATATAGAAAAACCGGAGATAATATACTACTCAAATGCGAAGGAAAATGCGATAGCACCGAAGGTTACCGACAAGGGAGCCTCGGCAATCCAGAATCAGATAAATGAAGTGTTTATTGAAACAGTGTCGGACACGCTGCTGACGGTAATGCAGTCTGTGATGAATATGACCGACGACGGCAGCGGCACAGATGCGAACTCTCTGGTATCAAATCTGATAATGAATCTGGAGAATATTTCCGGCAGTCTTTCGACATCGTCAGATACTCTGAAATCGTTTTCGGGTATGACGTCGTCGATACAGCAGCTCATGTCTTCCAGCTCGGATTTTCTCGATTATGTAAAGACGCAGTCATCCGATGATGCCGATAAGCTCGGAGGCATGCAGAAGACAGTCACGGATATCCGCAAAACAATGAACGGAACGACTGACAGCATAAACGAACTGCTCGATTCGAGCAAGGGATATTATGAACAGATATCCGAGCTGATTGATTCGGCATTTGAGACACAGTCCGGCGATGCGGCTGCAGTGGCAGATACTCTTGACACTGTCGCATCGAGAGTGGATAAAGTAATAAGCTCATATACCGATACGAGAAACAGCATAGCCTCGATAGCTGAAAAGCATCCGGAGCTTTCGCCGCTGACAGAGCCTATACTTGCAAAGCTTGATGCCTCGATAGCCTCGCAGACGGAACTGAGTGAGGAGCTGAAGTCAACGGCAGAATCTCTGAGGACATCTGCGGCGGATATCACGACAGCGAAAAAAGAACTCGACAAGCTGATCGATGACAGTATCGATGGAATTGATAAACTGAAAAGCGAATACGAAAACAATATAAAAAGCATATTGAAAAAGCTTTCCGCTTCACTCGGAGATACGAGCGGAGATATTACGGAGCTTCTGAAGCATCTTGATAAAAGCGTCGACAATATAAGTGAGCTCACGGATTCTGCGGCATCTGACCTGGCAGCGATACAGACGGCACTTGACGGTTCGGGAAAGCTGCTTGATAAAGCAGTATCAAAGGTCGATAATCTGGTCAGCAAGCTCAAGGAGATGCAGGCGAGCGGCGACTATTCCGAACTGAAGGACCTGCTTGCTGACAACAAAGAGGAGCTGTCGGAGTTTCTGGCTGCTCCGGTTTCGCTGAAAACACACAAGGTCTATGAAATAGAAAATTACGGTTCCGCAATGGCTCCGTTCTACTCGACCCTATCCATATGGATAGGAGGAGTGGTACTGGTGGCCATGATGAGTGTGAATGTTTCGGAGAGTACGCTTGAGGGTCTTTCGGGTGTAAAGAACAGACATGTTTATTTCGGGCGGTATATACTCTTTCTGATTCTGGGTCTGATGCAGAGTACGCTTATAGGACTCGGAGATCTGCTTTTCCTGGGAATCCAATGCAGACATCCGTTCCTTTTCATGCTGTCGTGCTGGTTCTCGAGCATAGTCTATGTGCTTATCATATACACACTGACTGTTTCGTTCGGAGACATAGGCAAGGCAATAAGTGTTATTCTGCTTGTAATACAGGTAGCGGGCACCGGCGGCACATTCCCGATAGAAGTCGCACCTCTGTTTTTCAGGGTGCTGTATCCGCTGCTGCCGTTCACGCACAGTATGGCGGCTATGCGGGAGACGGTCGGCGGGCTTTACGGAATGGACTACTGGTTCGATCTTGCAAAGCTTTCAATATTCCTCGTGCTGTCACTTATAGTGGGGCTTCTGCTCAGAAAGCCTATCATCAGGCTCAATGCGAAATTTGCCGAGATGCTTGAGGAGACAAAGGTTATGTAAACCGGCAGGCGGTGATTGTCCGGTATCAGCACAGAAAGAACATAATTTAATATTACAGTCAGCACAGTGTGCATTCTGCATGCGGCATAAGGAAATCAGACTAGGCAGATTCTGCATGCCGCACAAAGGAGATAGTGTTTACTTCTGCAATTAAAACTATTCTCTGCGGTATACAGGATGCAGGGACTGTGCTGATTGTATTTTGCATTATTATTTGATATAATATATTCTGAGGTGGTTTTGTGAGTACGAATAACAGCAGAGAAAATGCCGGGATTTCAGACGATGTCATAGCCGTGTGCGCCATAAATGCTGCATTGAAAACAGAAGGCGTTGCAGGCATGGAGGGCGGAATTACGAATCAGCTTTCACGAAACCTTCTGGGCAGAGAGCTGCTGACAAAAGGAGTCAGAGTAAGCCGTGATGATGACGGCATTTCGCTGGACGTGCATATTCTGGTGAAATACAGGTCGAACATACCTGCGGCTGCATGGCAGATACAGGAAAATATTAAGAACGAGATAGAGACTATGACAGAGCTTACAGTCAAGTCTGTGAATATACATGTAAAAGGTGTGGAAATACCTTCGGAGGATAAAGAATAATATGAAAAGAAGTGAAGCCAGAGAAATAATGATGCAGATTCTCTTTGAAATGGAGGCAACAAAGACACTCAGTGCAGAAAATGCCGAAAGGCTTGCAGCAGAACGCCTTAAGGGCAGTGCGGGAAAACGTGCCGTCAGTCTCCTGACGCAGATCTGCAGTAATATAGAGGATATTGACAGCAGCATAAATGAAAAGAGCAGAACATGGAAGACAGGAAGAATGCCGAAGGTTGATCTGGCAATAATGCGTCTTGCCGTGGGAGAAATACGCTATGATGATACCGTGCCTGAAATTGTTGCCATAAACGAGGCGGTGAATCTTGCGAAGAAATTCAGCCTGGAGCATTCACCCGGATTCATAAACGGCGTGCTTGGGGGAATAGTCAATTCAGAAAAAAAGTGAGCCGGCAGCATGAAAAACAGATTAATTCTGGGAATTGATACCAGCAACTATAAAACATCGGCTGCAGTTACCGATATGAATCACAATATCATTTGTGATCTGAGAAAATTTTTGAAAGTTAAACAGGGCGAGAGAGGATTGAGGCAGTCTGACGCCCTTTTTCAGCATATAAAGAATCTGCCGGAGCTGATTGAAAATATTTCCGATGCAGTCGGAGGCGGCGCAGACCTCGGAAATGCTGCGGGATGTTTTGATGCCGTGGCGTATTCTGCGAAGCCGAGACCTGCAGAGGGGTCATACATGCCTGTTTTTCTTGCAGGGGAAAGCTTTGCCAGATCACTGGCGGCAATGATGGGAGTTCCCGCACTGCCGTTTTCACATCAGGAAGGGCATATAGAGGCGATAAAAGCATTTTCTGAATTAAAAAACGCAGACAGACTGATGGCATGCCATTTCTCCGGCGGCACATCAGAGCTGCTCGAGGTTGCGGCGGCAGCCGGACATACGGGATATGACATCAGCATAATCGGCGGATCGAAGGATATAGCATTCGGGCAGGTGATAGACCGCGCGGGAGTGATGCTCGGAATGGATTTTCCGGCAGGAGAGGAAATGGACAGGATAGCGTCGGGCATTGATATTCCCGGCAGCCATACAGCCGCTTCCGGCAGTCAGGCGGTCACTTCCGGTGGTCAGGCAGTTACTTCCGGCAGCCGGGCAGAATCTGAAGGCAGCCCGAAGAAGACATCCTGCGGCAGAGCAGATCTGCTTACAAAAATAAAAGTAAAGGATGCGTGGCTCAATCTTTCGGGGATTGACACGCAGGTGAAGAGAATCATAGAAAAATCAGAGTCCGGGGATGCCGGAACCCGGAATATTGACAGGACTCTGCTTATAAGAGAAATCTTTGAAAAGATATCCGATGCCATGACAGACATGATAATACAGGCAGCCGAAAAAAACGGCATCAGCGATATAATAATGGCAGGCGGCGTGACATCGAGCTCTTTTATAAGAAAAAGAGCCCTCGGCAAGCTTGAAAAGGCAGGCATCAGAGCATTCTTTGATGACAGAGGGCTGGCTCAGGACAACGCGGTCGGGATATCACTTTTAGGAGGTAGAGAAATATGGGGCTGAAGCCTGTAAAAGTTTCGCAGCTCAACAGCTACATAAAACGCATACTGCAGACAGATCCCATACTCGGAAACGTTTCCGTGACCGGAGAAATCTCGAATCTCAAATTTCACAATTCGGGTCACGTGTATTTCTCGCTCAAGGATGAAAAAAGCAGGATAAACTGTTTTCTTCCGTCAGGCAATGTGCAGGCAGCACTGGACAGTCTCGAGGAGGGGAACGAGGTAATCGCTTCCGGGTATATATATCTTTATGAGCGCGGGGGCAGCTATTCCCTGAATGTAAAGATTCTGGAAAGCGCAGGAAAGGGCGACCTTGCTGCGGCCTTTGAGAAGCTGAAGGCAAAGCTTGAAAAGGAGGGAGTCTTTGATCCTGCACACAAGAAACAGCTGCCGCCTTTTCCGAAAAAAATTGCGGTTGTGACATCTCCTACAGGAGCTGCAGTCAGAGACATAGTAAAGATAATCACAAGCCGGAATAACTGTACCGATGTACTGATATACCCCGTGCTTGTACAGGGGCCGGATGCGGCGGCAGACATCGCGCATGCGATAGATGACCTGAACAGAAATCACAGAGATGTGGATATAATAATCACGGGGCGCGGCGGCGGCTCAATGGAGGAGCTGTGGGCATTCAACGAGGAATGTGTCGCACGCAGCATTTACGCATCGGATATACCCGTGATATCCGCCGTGGGACACGAAACGGATTTTACGATTGCCGATTTTGCGGCAGACTTCAGAGCGGAAACGCCGACAGCCGCAGCGCAGATGGCTGTGCCGGATACACGCGAGCTTACCGAGTACATATATTCACTTGGTGAAGAAATGAGAAGAAATCTCCGAACGGTCTGCGAGGACAGAAGAAAGAATCTTGAAATGCTGAATCCGAGGGTATTTGCGCGTGACCTCAGAGGCAGGGCTGCACTCGAACAGCTGACGGCAGACAATATTGCAGCCGATATGGAAAGCCGCATCAGGGCACTGACGGACAGTCTGAAGCACAGAGTTGAGCTGATGCATGAAGTCGTTGTTTCCGCTAATCCGCAGAGCATACTGAACAGAGGATACAGCATCGTTACGGACAGCGGCGGCAATATAGTGAAAAGCGCAGACAGTCTGCAGACCGGGCAGAGCATAGAAATAAGGCTCGCAGAGGGAAAGGCATATGCCGACGTCAGCAGAACGGAATAAACCGGGCGGACCGACTGAACCGAAAGCAGCGGAGGGACCGGAAATCTGAACACAACCGGAAAGGAATATTGACATGGGGGATAAAACCGTTAAGAAAGAAAGCTTTGAAGAGATACTGAAAAAGCTTGAGAACGCATCCGAAAAGCTGAAATCCGAGGATGTTTCACTTGAGGACGCGATAAAAAGCTACGAAGAAGGCATGAAGTATTATAAACAGTGCAGTGAGATACTGGAAAAAGCAAATCAAAAAATCGAAACACTAACAAAACAGGAGGCGTATCATGACTGATTATACTTTTAATGATTACAAAGAACTGCTGGAAGAACATCTGCTGGATTTCATACCGGACGTCGATCACAAGAGTATCACTCTTTATGAGTCCATGAAATACAGCCTTTCTGCAGGCGGCAAGAGAATCAGACCTGTGCTTCTGCTCGCGGCATGTGATTTCTGCGGCGGCAGCATAACCGAGGCTCTGCCCTATGCGTGTGCGATAGAGTATATTCACACATATTCACTTATACATGACGATCTGCCGTGCATGGACAATGACGACCTGAGAAGAGGTGTGCCGACAAATCACAAGGTTTACGGAGAAGCAGTGGCGACACTGGCGGGAGACGGACTGCAGTCAGCGGCATTTGAAGCGATGAACACTGACATGCTCATGTATTTTGATGACAGCGAGGCACTTAAGCGTAAAGTGCGCGCCGCTTATGAGATAAACAAAGGTTCGGGATGCAGAGGAATCGTTGCCGGTCAGATTGCGGATATGGAGGCAGAGGACAGAAACTGTTCGAAGGAAATGCTCGATTACATTCATCTTACCAAAACATCAGCACTGATAGTTGCCGCTGTGAAGGCGGGTGCAAGGCTCGGGAATGCCGACGCAAAGACTCTTGAGGATCTGACTGTTTATGCGGAGAACCTCGGACTTGCATTCCAGATCTGTGATGACATACTGGACGTAGTGGGCAGCGAGGAAGAAATGGGCAAAAAATCGGGAATGGACAGCATCAACAAGAAGGCCACATACCCATCCCTTTATGGGCTTGAAGAATCAAAGCAGAGACTCAGAGAGCTTACGGACACTGCCGTGGACGCACTCCACGACTACTACGACAATGCGGAAGTTTTTGTAAAGCTGGCAAAAGACCTGGCGGTAAGGGGAAAATAGCATGAGCAGATACCTGAAAAGCCTCAGTCTGCCCGATGATCTGAAAACTCTGGATTACAGCGAGCTTGAGCTGCTGACCTATGAAATCAGAGATTTTCTCGTCGACAGCGTTTCGAAGACCGGCGGACACCTGTCATCGAACCTCGGTGCAGTCGAGCTTTCCATAGCATTGCACAGAGTATTCGACCCGCCTGCGGACAAGATAATATGGGACGTGGGACATCAGACATATGTCCATAAGATTCTCACAGGAAGAATCGAGCGTTTTCCCACGCTGAGACAGTTCGGCGGCATGAGCGGCTTCCCTAAAAGCGCAGAGAGTCCGTATGACGTGTTCGATACAGGCCACAGCAGTTCATCCGTGTCCCTGGGACTCGGCATGGCAGCGGCGCGCGACCTTGCAGGTGACAGCTACAATGTCATTTCAGTCATCGGCGATGGTGCGATGACCGGCGGACTGGCATTTGAAGCGATGAACAATATAGGAAATCTGAACACTAAGCTGATTGTGATACTGAATGACAACGGTATGTCTATTTCTCACAATACGGGCGGTATGTCGAAGTATCTGCGCAAGCTCAGAAGCTCACGCAAATATATAGCGATGAAGGCGCGGATAAAGAAGAATGTTTCAAGGGTTCCGCTGGTAGGCGACGGAATTGTCGCTGCGCTGCAGCATATAAGGGATTCTGTAAAATATGCGATGATTGACGGAATCATATTCGAGGAGCTCGGATTCAAGTATTTCGGTCCGGTGGACGGGCACAATATACCTGAGCTGTGTGAGGTCCTGGAGCTGGCGCGCGGAGCCGATGAACCGGTCTTCATACATGTTATGACAAAAAAAGGAAAAGGCTACAGCAAGGCTGAGGAAAAACCGAACGTTTTCCACGGCATAGGACCGTTCGACAAGAAATCCGGACAGCTGCTGAAAAAATCAGATGCGCCGTCATATTCGGCGATTTTCGGAAACAAGCTCAGCAGCATGGCAGAGACTGACAGCAGGATAGCCGCAGTCAGCGCTGCGATGATGGAGGGAACGGGACTTGCAGGCTTTCACGAGAAATACCCCGACAGAGCTTTTGATGTCGGCATAGCGGAGGGACATGCCGTGACGTTTTCCGCGGGGCTGGCAAAGGCCGGCATGAAGCCGTTTGTTGCGGTATATTCGACATTTCTGCAGAGAGCATATGACCATATAATGGAGGATGTATGCCTGCAGGAGCTGCCTGTAACCTTTTGCATAGACAGGGCCGGCATAGTCGGAAATGACGGAGAAACTCATCACGGTGTATTTGATCTGAGTTATCTGAAGCATATGCCGAACCTGGCGGTAATGGCACCGAAAGACGGAGCCGAGCTTGAGGCGATGCTGGATTTTGCGGCATCATATGATAAGCCGTGCGCGGTAAGATATCCGAGAGGTACGGCGCCTCAGCTGGGGGATACAGAGAAAATCGAGCTCGGGAAATCCGAGAGACTTCTTTCGGGAAGCGATGTGGATATCTGGGCACTCGGAGCCATGGTGGAAAAAGCACTGGAGGCTGCCCGGATACTGAAGGAGCACGGAATCAGCGCGGGTGTCGTCAATGCCAGATTTCTTATGCCTCTAGACTCGGAAGCACTCAGAGAAGCGGCCGGAAGGGTCCCGATGATTGTGACCATGGAGGACAATGTGCTCTGCGGAGGAATGGGCGAAGAGATAAACAGCGTGCTGATAAACGGCAGCACTGAAATAATGAATATAGGATGGCCGGATACATTCATCGAACACGGAACATGCGGCGAGCTTTACAGTAAATACGGCATGGACGGACATTCTGTAGCGGAAAGGATAATTCAGGAAGTTGAAAAAAAGGCTTGATGTAATACTGACAGAAAAGAATATTTTCCCGTCGAGAGAAAAAGCTAAGGCCTCGATTATGGCGGGACTTGTCTATGTTGACGGACAGCGTGTCGACAAAGCAGGGACTGCGGTCGCCGAGGACGCTGAAATTACTGTAAAGGAAGCACTCTGCCCTTATGTGAGCAGGGGCGGTCTGAAGCTGGAAAAGGCACTGGAGCTGTACGGATTTTCGCTTGAAGGCGCAACGGCTGTCGATATAGGTGCATCTACGGGAGGTTTTACCGACTGCATGCTGAAAAACGGTGCGGCAAAGGTATTTGCGATAGATGTGGGCTACGGTCAGCTTGACTGGAAGCTCAGAAATGACCCTCGCGTGGTCAATATGGAAAAAACGAATGTGAGATATCTGGACAAAGATACAGTGGACAGCGATGTCGATTTTATCAGCATTGATGTGTCGTTTATCTCACTCAGACTTATTTTCCCTGTGGCGGCAAAGCTGCTCGCAGAGGACGGAAGTCTGGTCTGCCTTGTAAAGCCTCAGTTTGAGGCCGGCAGAGAACAGGTTGGGAAAAAAGGGATAGTCAGGGACGCTTCAGTCCATAAAGAGGTTATCGAAAATGTTATAGCTTACGGAAAAGACAACGGGCTTTACAGCCACGGACTCACTTATTCTCCCGTAACGGGGACCAAAGGCAATATAGAATACCTTCTTTATATGAAGAAAACTCCGGCAGATACAGAGCCGGATATTGACGGAACAGTGGAAGATTCCCACAGAAACCTTGACTGATGAAAAACAGACTGCATAATTTTTGGAGAGTAAAGGAGCAGAAATAAAATGAATATATCAGAAAGATTAAAACAGATTGAACATTCCCCCATACGAAAATTCAATTCGTATGCCCTTGACGCAGAAAAGCGCGGGATTAAAATATACAGACTTAATATAGGACAGCCGGACGTGGAGACACCGGCATGCTTCATGGACGCAATCAGAAGCTACGATCAGAAGGTCATAGCATATGCGGAGTCAGGCGGCGTGGCTGAGCTTCAGGATGCCATATGTGATTACTTCACAGCATACGGCATGCATTTTGACAGAGATGATGTCATGGTGACGAACGGAGGTTCGGAGGCGCTGACGATGGTATTCAATTGCATACTGGATCCGGGCGATGAGGTAATAACAGCTGAGCCGTTTTACACGAACTATCAGACATTCGTCACATCAGCAAGCGGCGTCATTGCTCCGATTACCACAAAGGCCGAGGAGGGGTATGCATATGCCGATGCAGAGCTGATTGAGTCGGCAATAACCGAGAAGACAAGAGCAATTATATGCACCAGCCCGGGAAACCCCACAGGAAGAGTGCTTACTATGGATGATATAAAGCTGATCGGTGAAATTGCGGCAAAGCATGACCTCTGGATAATCGCTGACGAGGTATACCGCGAATTCATATATGACGGAGGCGAAATCACTTCATTCGGTATGCTGCCGGAGCTGCAGGACAGAGTCATTATCATAGATTCTGTTTCAAAACGTTTCTCGGCATGCGGTGCCAGAGTCGGATGCATCGTAAGCAGAAACAAGGAGCTTATGGACAGCGTTATGAAGCTGGCTCAGGGAAGACTGTGCTGCCCTACTCTCGATCAGGTGGGTGCAGCGGCGCTTTACAGGATGGACAGATCTTATTATGAGGAGGCCAGAGAGCAGTACGAGGAGAGAAGAGATGCCGTATATGAGGAACTGATGAAGATACCGGGAATCGTATGCCGCAAACCGGGCGGATCGTTTTACATAATGGCAAAACTGCCGGTTGACAATATAGAGGATTTTCTGATGTTCCTGCTCACTGAGTTCAGCGACAACGGAGAGACGGTAATGTTCTCGCCGGCTGAAGGCTTTTATGCCACACCGGGACTGGGAAAAGACGAAATCCGTATCGCATATGTGCTGAATAAGGACGACATGAGAAGAGGCGTGGAACTTATCAGACTCGGCCTCGAAAAATACAGCGAACGATAAAAAACAGATAAAATGCAGTAAGACAACCGGTGCTGCAGTAAAAAACAGCAGAATTTACGGGAGGATACACGAAATGGCGGCACAGAAGCTATCACCGATGATGCAGCAGTATATGGACATAAAAAACGAATACAAGGACTGTATCCTGTTTTTTCGTCTCGGCGATTTTTATGAAATGTTTTTTGATGATGCCGTGCTTGTTTCCCGTGAACTGGAGCTGACGCTTACCGGGAAAAACTGCGGCATGGAAGAAAGGGCTCCGATGTGCGGAGTTCCTTTTCATTCTGCAGACACTTACATATCGCGTCTTGTTGAAAAGGGCTATAAGGTTGCGATATGTGAGCAGACTGAAGATCCGGCGGCATCAAAGGGCCTTGTCAGAAGAGAAGTGATCCGGATAGTGACACCGGGTACGATTCTCAGCAGCTCGATGCTGAGAGAAAACGAGAACAATTATATCGCATCTGTATTTGCAGGCGGCAGCGCATGCGGGCTTTCGTACTGCGATGTTTCCACGGGTGAGATATATCTTACCACTGTTTCCGGTGCGGGCATGAAGGAAAATCTGATCAATGAACTGGTCAAGATAAATGCCAGCGAGCTGATACTGGATGAAGCGACAGCAGAAGAACTGCAGCCTGAAAGCATGAATTCTGTGCTGAATGCGTATGTCAATATCATAGACGAGTCGTATTACGGAACCGAGCCGGCAAGAGATGTTATAAAGCGGCAGTTTGATGTATCGGCTGTGCTGGGCATCGGTGTAGAGGAGGATTCTCCCGCAGAGACTGCGCTCGGCGCGCTTTTGCTCTATCTTCACGATACGCAGAAAAACGCACTCGGTCATATAGTAAGCCTGAGCATTTACAATATGGGGCAGAGGATGTCCCTCGACAAAGCCACAATCAAGAATCTTGAGCTGACCGAAACTCTGTTTGAGAAAAAGATCAAGGGTTCGCTTCTCGGCGTCCTCGACAGAACTCATACAGCAATGGGCTCGAGAAAGCTGAGGCAGTGGATCAAGGAACCGCTTAACGATGTGGCCGGAATAACGGCGAGGCTCGATGCGGTCGATTCCCTGCTTGAAAACATACTGATAAGAAACAATATCAGCGACTCGCTGAAGCGTGTGTATGATTTCGAGCGTCTGACCGGGCGTATCGCATGCGGTACGGCCAACGGCAAGGATCTCATCGCACTGCGCAATTCGTGCCATGTGCTCCCGGATATTAAGGAAGAGCTCCTTTCGGCTGATTCACCGCTGCTCAGCGAGCTGGAGGGCCGGATACATTCGCTGCGGCAGGTATATGAGACAATTGATACGGGGATAGTCGAGGAACCGCCGTTTTCCGTTAAGGAGGGCGGGCTGATAAAGGAAGGCTATTCGCAGGAGCTCGACGAGCTGAAAAGCTCCATAAAGGATGCCCAGGACTGGATCGCGGGGCTTGAAGGCAGCGAGAGAGAAAGAACGGGAATAAAGAATCTCAAGGTCGGATTCAACAAGGTATTCGGATATTATCTTGAGGTGACAAAGTCGTATTACGATATGATTCCCGATAATTATATAAGAAAGCAGACACTCGTCAACTGCGAGCGCTTTATAACTCCTGAGCTCAAGGAGACTGAACGCCTGGTCCTCAATGCCGAGGCGAAGATAAACCAGATGGAATACGAGCTTTTTACGGATATAAGAAAATCACTGCAGGAGCATATAAGGGAGATTCAGGAGACATCTGCGGCCATTGCGGCGCTTGATGTGCTTATTTCGTTTGCTGATGTCAGCGAAAAGAATAATTATGTAAAGCCTGCAGTTGACGACGGTGACGTGATAGAGATAAGGAAGGGCAGGCACCCGGTAGTCGAGCGGACTATTAGGGACGGTATTTTTGTCAGCAATGATACTTATCTCGACAAGAAGAAGCAGAGCCTGCTGCTGATAACCGGTCCGAATATGTCCGGAAAATCCACATATATGAGACAGACCGCGCTGATAGTGCTGATGGCGCAGGCCGGATGCTTTGTCCCGTGCGAAAGTGCCCGAATCGGTATCTGCGACAGGATTTTCACCAGAATAGGCGCATCGGACAATCTGGCTCAGGGACAGAGTACATTTTTTGTGGAAATGAGCGAGCTGGCATATATACTTAACACGGCGACCCCGTCGAGTCTGGTGATTCTGGATGAAATCGGCCGCGGCACGAGTACGTATGACGGGCTGTCCATAGCGTGGGCAGCGGCAGAGTTTCTTTCCGAGCCCGCCAGAAAGATAAGAACGCTTTTTGCGACGCATTATCATGAGATGACGCAGCTTGAAGGAACAACGGAAGGAATACGCAATCTGAATGTGGATGTTGATGAGGAAAACGGCGATGTCGTGTTTCTTCACAAAATCGTGGAGGGAAGTGCGAGCAGGAGCTACGGCATACATGTCGCAAAGATTGCAGGCGCGCCGGCGGAGCTGCTGCAGAATGCACAGCGCCACCTTTACGATCTGGAAAACAGCACAGGCAGTGCAGGCATGCCGTGCGGGAGCAGTTTGCCGGCTGATTCATGTGAATGCCGTGAGGAGGAAATGCAGATGTCGATGTTTGCGGCGATTCCCGACCCGGTCACACAGCGGCTCAGGGAGCTGGATCTTATGGAAACCACGCCGTCACAGGCTCTGAGAATACTGGAGGAACTTAAAGAATATCTATGATTAGGATTTTGGACAAAAGCGTTGCTGATAAAATTGCCGCCGGCGAGGTCATAGACAGACCCGTTTCTATTATAAAAGAGCTCCTGGAGAATTCACTGGATGCGGGAGCGGACAGCATAACAGTAGAAATCAGGCACGGCGGCAAATCATATATCAGAGTGACAGACAACGGATGCGGCATAGAAAACAGCCAGACTGAAATCGCATTCAGGCGTCATGCGACAAGCAAGATTTCAACAGAGCATGATCTTGATGCGATAAATACGCTGGGGTTCCGCGGTGAGGCGCTTGCGAGCATATGCGCAGTGTCGCGGGTCGAGCTGATTACCAAGACACGAGATTCCAGAACAGGACAGAAAACAGTCGCAGAAGGCAGCTGCATTATTGAAAATACCGCTGCCGGATGCCCGGACGGTACGACCGTGACGGTCAGGGATCTGTTTTACAATGTTCCCGCAAGACGCAAATTTCTGGGGTCGGACAGTGCGGAGACAAGACGCATCGCCGACATGGTGTCGAGGATTGCCGTCGCATATGCGGATGTAGGGATAACACTGATAAACGGAAGCAAAACCGTGTTCGCAACACGCGGAAACGGGAATATTTACAATAATATAATCAAAGTGTACGGAAGTGATATAGGTCGTGACCTGCTGCCGGTGGACGGAAGACTGGGAGATTTCGTCATACGGGGATTCATATCGCCGCCGTCGGCATCGGCACCGTCGAGAAGCAGGCAGATATTCTGCGTGAACGGCAGAGTCGTGTCAAGCAAGGTGCTGGAGAAGGGCCTTGAAGATGCCTATAAGGAAAAGCTGTTCACAGGGCGGTTCCCGGTGGCGTTTCTTTTCCTGAGTATTCCGGCGGACAAGCTCGATGTCAATGTACATCCGACAAAGAAAGAAATCCGGTTTGACGATGATTTCGAGGTGGAGGATTTTGTACGTGAAAATGCAGCGAGGGCGCTTCAGGCAAAGGAGTCACTGCCGCAGATAAGAGGTGAGAATCTCAGGCATCAGATCATTGATGAAAAGCACACCGGCAGCCTGCAGGACGCAGTATCCGGCACAAAGTCTCATATAGGTGAAACGCAGCTGACGGCAGAAGAATATGAAGCAAAGAGCACCGGAGGCAGTCACGAACAGACAGTTCTGACCCGAACTGATGTTCTGACGGACAATGAAGCAAAAGACACGGTATCGGCACAGGACAGACCGGAAACCGGAAAAACAGTGCAGGCGAGGCTAACGCAGACGGAGACCAGGTCGACGGAAACAACGCAGACACAGCATAGTGAGGAGGAACTGAAGCCTGCAGAGGAGCAAGTTGACATAAAAAGTTTATTGTCGAATTTACGCGAAAACATAAATAATGCCGAGCAGAACGACCGCGAAATGAGACCGAAGGAGCCCGACAGCAGAAAATTCGACTTTCGCCGACTTGACTATATGGGCGCGCTTTTCAACACATACATAATGGCCTGCGATGAGAAAAACTTTTATCTGATAGACCAGCATGCAGCACACGAGCGCGTGTTTTACGAGAAGCTTCTGAGGCAGTACAATGAACGGGATAAATTCAGTCAGCAGCTCCTCATACCTGTGAATATGAGCGTTTCGGCGAACGTCACGGCGACAGAGGAGGCATGGATTGAAGATATCAGAAGCATGGGATACGGCATAGAATTTTTCGGAAACAACACATATATTATCCGGGAGATACCGGCATTCATGGAAATGCATGAGGCAGAAGATTTTCTGGCCGATTTTTTCAAGGAGCTGGACGGAAAACCGAATCTCACTGACAGAAATGTGCTGGACAAAATCATAATGAAGTCATGCAAAAGCGCGGTAAAGGGCGGCGATGCTCTGACAGAGGAGGAAATCGCAGCACTGATAAAGGATCTGGCGGCATGCGTGAATCCGTTTTCGTGTCCGCACGGCAGACCGACATTTATAAGAATGACAAAATATGAGATAGAAAAACTGTTTAAACGAGTATAGAGCGCGGCAGGATAAATACATCAGCAGCTGATATGCACCGGCCGGCATAAACATACAGGGGACAGACTGAAATGAATAAAATAATTGCACTGGCAGGACCGACTGCAGTGGGAAAAACAAAATTCGCGATAAAGCTGGTAAACGAGTTTGACGGTGAGATCGTGTCATGCGACTCGATGCAGCTTTACAAATATATGAATATAGGCAGCGCAAAGCCGACGGCTGAGGAGATGAGTCAGGCAAGACATCATCTGGTGGATATGATAGACCCGAGAGAGGATTTTTCTGCAGCAATGTATCAGAAGCTTGCAAAGCAGGCGATTGCTGATATATTCAGCAGAGGGAAGCTGCCGGTTGTTTCCGGAGGAACGGGACTTTATCTCAATTCACTGCTGTATGATATGGATTTTTCTGCTCCTCCGCAGAACCCGCAGTACAGGCAGGAGCTGCTTGAAATTGCAGAGAAGCAGGGCGGAAATGTACTTCATGAAATGCTTGCGGAGCGGGATCCGCAGGCAGCAGCCGCTATACATCCGAACAACAGCCGCAAGGTGATACGCGCGCTGGAACGGCTGAAGGAGGGCGAAGGCAGGCTGAGACCGTTCAGCAGTATCAGAAAAGAAACAGAAGATTACGGTGTGCTGCTTATCGCCCTGACAAGAAACCGCCCCGAGCTTTACGAGAGGATCAACAGACGTGTCGATATCCTTGTGGAGCAGGGCCTTTTTGAAGAGGTGGAAATGCTCATGAATATGGGACTTACAATCGATAACATCTCAATGAAGGGTATCGGATACAAGGAGATTTTTGAGTTTTTTTCCGGAAAATATTCGCGCGAGGAGGCAATCGATACAATCAAAAAAAACACGAGACATTACGCTAAAAAACAGTTAACGTGGTTCAGGAGATATGATAAAATGAACTGGTACAATATTTCAGAATATGACAATGATGACACAGCAGCAGAGGTGATTTCGGAGTGGGTACGAAAAAATCTTTAAAAATCCACAATAAAAGCGACCGGCCCGACAACATCGTTATGAAAGAACACCTGGTGATTTCGAAGTGCGAAGAGATTGAGAAGGAACTGCCTTCGTTTCTCAGAGGATTTTTCATATATCTCAAGGGCAATGTACTGCCGATGACAAGGCTTTCATACCTGCATGATGTGAAATCCTTTTGTCAGTATCTGATAAATGAGACAGATTTAACATCGGCAGAGATACCTGCAGAGATAAGACTGGAAGATTTCAACAACATAAAAGCGGTTGACATAAATATATTTATAGACTACTGCCGAAGATATACAGTGGATAAGAACAATCAGACAATAGTTTATGAAAACAGCAATAAAACGCTTGCCAGAAAGAAATCGTCGCTTTCCGTGATGTTCAAGCAGCTTTACAGAGATGAACTGCTTGACAGAAATATAACCGACGGATTCGATCCGATTCGTGTGCCGAAGGCAGGCGAGCGTGAAATCAAGGCGCTGCAGGACAACGAAGTAATGCTGATGCTGGATGCGGTATCGACAGGCGAGCATCTTACAGCAAAGGAGCGCCAGTACTGGGAGAAGACAAAAAAGAGAGACAAGGCTATCCTTATTCTCTTCATTACATATGGGCTGAGACTGTTTGAGCTGCAGCAGCTCAATGTTTCATCCTTTAATTTTTCCAGAGGTGAGTTCAAGATATACAGGAAGCGTGACAAGGAAGCAGTGATGCCGCTCAATAATTCGGTAACAGAAGTGGTAAGCGACTATATCGAGAACGAGCGTGCAGGCGATGAGAAGCTGGCAGACGAACATAAGGATGCGCTTTTTCTTTCGCTGCAGGGCAGACGCATGACTGAAAGACAGATACGCGAGCTTGTTAAAAAGTATACTTCGATCGGACTTGAAACTTCCAGAAAAGCCGGCTACAGCCCGCACAAGCTGAGGGCTACGGCAGCGACAAGCCTCATAGCGAGAGGGAACTCTATTTTTGATGTTCAGGCTCTGCTCGATCACGAGCAGGTGACTACAACGCAGCTTTATGCAAATCATAAAATAAATGTGAAAAGGGATCTCGTCAATGACATGGAATGGGAATCAGAGAGAAAAGAAAGGAAATGACACAATGAAGCGTTTAGCTATTTTATCAGTAATTACGGTTTTTGCAGCCAGCTCGATTGCGGCAGCACCGCTTTCCTTTGCTGCAGTGACGAATAGTGATAAATCAGTAAACAATACAACACAAACGTATGATAATGACAGTGAAATGAATGAAAATCATTCATCCGGCAGCGATGAATATGACAGTGACTCGGACAGCTATTCGGATGGAACTTATTCGGATGACAGTTATTCGGACGGCAGCGGAACGGATAAATACGAGTCTGAGGATAACGATTCAGAGGATTCAGAGGACTCAGGCGTGGAAAAGGACACATCCTGGTTTGACTATTACGACCAGAAAGATACATATGAGATTTCAAACGAGGCGGAGCTTCTGGGATTTGCAAGCCTTGTCAACGAGAATCAGTCGGATAAGTGGAAACCTGACAGAGTGGAGAATTTCAGCGGAGTCACATTCGTGCTGACAAAAGACATAAAGATCACAACGGAAGAATGGGTGCCTGTCGGCAGCGGCGGAGCCTCGCACTTTGACGGAATTTTTGACGGCGGAGGGCATACAATCAGCGGAATAAACATAGACAGCAGTTCGGGCACTGCGGGATTTTTCGGATATCTTAAGGGTGAGGTCAGAAATCTTACTGTAAAGGGCACAATCAAGTCCGGTGATGGTGTATGCGGCGGCATCGCAGGTCAGCTCGATCAGGACGGAAAGATTGTCGGATGCACGTCGGAGATCAAGGTCAGTGCAAAGGATAAGACAGGTGGTATTGTCGGCTACAATAACGGAGGAAAAATCAAATCCTGCACCAATCTAGGACAGGTATCCGGAACGTACAAGGTTGGCGGCATTGTCGGAGAAAACTGGGGCGGTACCGTTAAAAAATGTGCGAACAAAGCAAAGGTGAAATCATCACGAAGAGGTGTTGCCACTTATGGCACGGGCGGCATAGCCGGCAGGTCTGTATCCGCTGACGCAGAGGTCGCATATTGCTATAACTCCGGAGAAATAATATCAAATACTGAGGCAACGGGCGGCGTGGTAGGCTACATCAATGCATCAGGCTCGACGGTACTTGACTGCTACAATACCGCAAAAGTAATAGTGAAGAACAAGGGCAATAAGAAAAATGCAGCCAAGGCATATGCAGGCGGCATTGTCGGAATAGCAGGCGCCACTGATGTTTACATCAGGAACTGCTATAATTCGGCAGCAGTGCTCAATGCTGATGCGAACGGCGGTGTAGTCGGATATTACATCAATGAAGACGAAAATACAGATAATATAAGATATCTGAGAAACAACTACTATCTCAATGAGAATGCGAGTGCAGGAATAGGCCTGATTGAAGATGACAGCGACAGGAAAGTTTCAAGAGCAGCTGCAGGGATATCATCAACCAGCATGTCAGGGCTGGCATCATCTCTGACAGAAGCATATAAAGATGATTTGGGCATTTATGGGAACAACGGTTACCCGGTGCTTCAGTGGCAGACTGCAGTTGACGACGATCAGCGTGTTTATATGAATGAGATTTCAAAAGAAGTTCAGGATAAGCTCGACAAATATAATATGAAATCTTCAGGAACTTCACAGTATGGTCAGATTATCCTCAACTTTTTCACACCTGACAATTATACGAATGATGCAATGCTTCAGTATAATGGAAGCAAAGACGATATAAAAGCAAAGGTCAGAAACGCGGAATAATATATACAGGTGACGGAACAGATTAAAAAAGAAGGACAGAGTCCTGACGGTTAATACAAGATAAATAATAAGGGAATAAAGAGGAGAAGCAAAAGATACTATGCAGAAAAACACTTACAGATTACTTACTGAAGAGTTCAATATCTCGGAGGGCGTCCTCAATCTTATCAATAAGAGCGAGGAACTCGTGAAGGATACTTTTGACGAGCTGGACGACATAATGGCATACAATCAGTACAAGGTGCTCGACGCTTTTCAGAAGAATACAATCAAGGATATGCATTTCGCATGGAATACTGGCTACGGATATGATGATCCGGGACGTGATGCGATTGAAAGAGTATATGCGGATATTTTCCATACAGAGGCTGCGCTTGTCAGACCTATTATTGTAAACGGCACACATGCTCTCACGCTGACGCTCATGGGTATACTGCGTCCGGGAGATCAGCTGATATACTGTACAGGATCGCCGTACGATACTCTCGAGGAGGTTATCGGAATAAGAGGTGAGGGCAAGGGATCACTTAAGGAATATGGTGTTTCTTACGACCAGGTGGAGCTTACACCGGAGGGCACAATAGATTTTGAGGCACTCAGGAAAGCGATAACTCCGGCAACGAAGATGATAACGCTTCAGAGAGCAACGGGATACGGATGGAGAAAAGCGATTTCCATCGAGGAAATTGAAGAATGGGCTGCATTTGTAAAGAGCATAAACCCTGAAATAATATGCATGGTAGACAACTGCTACGGCGAGTTTTTACATACCAAAGAACCGACTGATGTAGGTGCGGATGTTGTTGCGGGATCGCTTATCAAGAACCCGGGCGGCGGACTTGCGCTTACAGGCGGATACATAGCAGGAAGGAAGGACCTGATTGAAAAAATCTCTTACAGAATGACATCTCCGGGAATAGGCGGTGAATGCGGTCTTACTTTCGGACAGACAAGGACAATGCTCCAGGGACTGTTCATTGCTCCGAAGACTGTAAACGGTGCTGTAAAGGGCGCGATACTGTGTGCCAAAGTTTTCGAACTGCTCGGTTATGAAGTCTGCCCGAAGGCCGATGATATCAGAAGTGATATTATTCAGGCTGTGAAGCTCGGCACGCCGGAGGGAGTGATAGCCTTCTGCAAGGGCATACAGGCGGCAGCTCCTGTCGATTCACATGTAACGCCGGTACCGTGGGCGATGCCGGGATATGACGATCCGGTAATAATGGCTGCAGGAGCATTTGTGCAGGGTTCATCAATAGAGCTTTCCGCAGACGCACCGATAAGACCGCCGTATGTGGTGTATTTCCAGGGCGGTCTGACATATGAACATTCGAAGTTCGGTGTAATCAAAGCATTGCAGCAGCTTTATGATGAAAAAATCATAACTGCCGTTTAAAAACAACTCAGAAATAATTGAGATCCGACTTTGAATTTATGCACAGCTTTAATTCCGGGTCGGATTTATCTTTTACTTTAATGCCCGGGGTTTATATATCAAGTTTCAATATCAGACAGGAAGATTGAAGTTTTAATATTAAACAGAAAGGGAAAAATGACTATCACGACTGAAAAAAAGAAAAAACTCAGAAAGTATTTCAAGGTGTTCAGTGCTGTATTCAAGTTCGCACTTCTGCTGGTCATTCTTGTAGGGATACCGTTGTACATATATTTCTTCCATCATGACTGGATACAGATGTTTTCGAATATCGATAATGTCAAGGCGCTGTTCAGGGAATACAAGGCCGAAAGTGTGTTCTTTTATATAGGATCTCAGATACTTCAGATTGTGATTTGCATTATTCCGGGACAGTGGCTGCAGTTTGCGGCCGGATATATGTACGGATTCTGGCTCGGATATCTGTATTCGATTATCGGGGCTTTTCTCGGATCGGTATTGACATATTATCTTGCCAGGATACTCGGGCACGATGCAATGCATCTTATCTTCGGAGAAGAAAAGATAAAAAGCATGCTGGAGACTATGAACAGCAAGAAAGCGGTTGTGCTGGTATTCCTGATATTCCTTATACCGGGAGTTCCGAAGGACCTCTGCAATTATGTTGCGGGACTTTCTGAGCTGAAGCTCAAGCCGTTCCTTATCGTTTCACTTATAGGCAGATCCCCCGGAATGATGGGAAGTCTGCTCATAGGCAGACAGATATGTACGGGCGGATATGTCAGTGCAGCAGTTATCGCAGCCGTTGCAGTCGTTTTGTGTGTTATCGGGATAATCTTCAGAAAAAAAATAACAGTTATTCTCGATAAGTTCTATGAGAGACTTATCAGGATGTAAGTCATTAAAACTGCAGATACAAGACAGAAGCAGATAAGGACGGAAAACGCAGGGATCAGTCAGAACTGACGTATTGCTTCCGGACACTGATGTCTGCAGAATGCAGAATCCGCAGACAGAAATCCAAAGCTGTCTGCAGTATTTACAGGAGGGAAAAATGCTGACGCTCGACAAAATATATCATGCAGCATATGTACTTAAAAATGTTGCAAGAAAAACAGATCTTATAAAAGCTACTGCTCTCACACAGAAGTGCGAGCTTTATCTTAAAACAGAGAACCTTCAGAGAACGGGCAGTTTTAAGCTGCGCGGAGCTTATTACAAGATAAGCCAGCTTACCGATGAGGAAAAAGCGCGCGGAATCATTGCATGCAGTGCGGGAAATCATGCACAGGGTGTTGCAATGGCTGCATCGCACAATGGCATAAAGGCGACTATATACATGCCGGACGGAGCGCCGATCAGCAAGATTGAGGCGACAAGACATCTCGGTGCAGAGGTATGTCTCGTAAAAGGCGTATACGATGATGCATATGCTGAGGCACTCAGAGTGCAGGAAGAAACCGGTGCAACCTTTATACATCCGTTTGATGATGATGAAGTGATAGCCGGGCAGGGAACGATTGGTCTGGAAATACTGGATGAGCTCGAGGAGCCCGACGCTATTGTTGTGCCTATAGGCGGAGGAGGTCTTATATCGGGAATTGCTTATGCCGTCAAGCAGCTTAACCCGAATATCAAAATATACGGCGTACAGGCTGCAGGCTCAGCCAGCATGTATGAAAGCCGTCGTGCGGGGCACCCTGTTATGCTTGATTCTGCGAATACTTTTGCGGACGGAATTGCGGTAAAGCAGCCGGGTGATACTACATTCAGCATAGTTGATGAGTATGTGGATGATATCGTTACGGTGTCGGAGGATGAAATCGCGGCGTCTATCCTGGCTCTCATTGAGAAGCAGAAGGTTATAGCAGAAGGTGCCGGTGCTGTTGCTGTTACGGCTGTGCTGTTTGATAAGCTGCCGATTGAAGGCAAGAAAGTTGTCAGCATAGTGTCCGGGGGCAATATAGATGTAAATATTCTCAATCGCGTGATTACGCGCGGTCTTGTGACTAGCGGCCGTAATGCGAATCTGACGATAGCTCTTACGGATAAGCCGGGACAGCTTCAGGAGGTTTCGGAGATTATAGCCGGATGCGGTGCGAATGTTGTGGCACTTCACCATGACAGAGGAGATGTAAATATGGCAATTACCAGCTGCTTCCTGAAGATAGCGCTCGAGACACGTGACCGTGCGCAGATAGATGAGATTAAGAGAAAGCTGTCAGAAGCAGGGTTCACACTGGTGAATGAGAGAGTCTGATATTCACAGTAAAACGACTTGTATATTGAATAAGGAGATTCGAAATCCACAGCAAACTGACTTTAAACCGACTCGCATATTGATGAACCGGAGAACCGGACATTATTATATGTGCAGTCGGTTTTTTGCTGCTTTCATGTCTGTGCTTCAAATGTTTTCCCTTCATCAGCTTTAATGTCCGCAAAGCTCCGTAGATGCGAACAAATGTTTCAAAAATTATATTGACAGCGAACATACATTCTGCTATACTCTAGATAGCAAAGAGAACAAATGTTCTGCTGATGTAAAGAGAAGAGCAGGAGAGGAGAGTGCCGCATGGAAACCGCTTACAGAAAAAGATACAGGATTAAATCCAAATTCAGATTCATAACTTTCATTGTTATAACTGTCGGGCTGCTTATAGGAATAATCGGAGCTGTTTCCGGCCTGAATGACTCAAGGGCAATGACTGCCGTGGAATATAAGGAAATTGAAATCTGTTCCGGAGATACTTTATGGGATATTGCCAATACATATAAATCGGACAGCACAGACACCAGAAAAGCTGTATACAGGATATGCAGAATTAATGATATTCAGGCGTCTGATCTTGTTCCCGGAATGATTCTTTCCATACCTGAAGATTTTTGATGTCTGAATCATTATTCCGGGGTCCGGCTGCTGCATTCAATCGTTATATTATTTTTTTACTATACAGAGAGCAGATTGTAAAATAAAAATCATCATAATAAACATATATTCCAAAATGAGAGAACAGGCATATCATATATTTACTGCCTGTTTTTTCTTTCTTGCTTTCTTTCTTTTGTGTGAAGCTGCCTGCTGTTCGGAACCGACAATTTCGGTAATTAACTCTGGCAATTTTGTTCGGTTTTATATTAAACTTTGCACTTGATTCTGTCTGCGTAATTTTGTAAAATATAAATGTTGAGAAAAATTAATATACAAGACACTACAGACAATAAATGTCACCTATCCACTGTCAGACGGATGGGCGCATTTATTGTTTTTTTGTTGTCGGAAAGGATGAGCTATGATTATCACAATCAGCAGAGAAACAGGGAGCGGTGGTCATACAATCGGAAAAATGCTTGCAGAAAAGCTGGGCTATGATTTTTATGATAAAGAACTGATTTCACTGGCAGCAAAGGAAATGCATATCGATGAGGAAACTGTAGCAGAAAACGAGGAAACAATGTCAGATAAAACTTATATTGACATGGCAAGCGGATTCATACCGTTCTCAAGAAAAAGCAAGGTGCCTCTGGACAGAATTCAGGAAACACAGACAAAACTTATACAGTCTATCGCTGAAAAAGGAAACTGTGTAATCGTCGGAAGAAGAGCCGATTATATACTTTCAAAAAGAAAAGACGCACTTCATATTTTTATACATGCGGATATTGAATATCGAGTAAACAGGGTACAGCGCCACGAGGGTATCTCGGGAGAAGAAAAAAGAATTAAAAGAGAGCTTGAAGTGAAGGATCGTTCCAGAGGTATGCTCTATCAGTTTTTTACGGGAAGAGAATGGGGACGAGTTGCGAATTACAATATTTCAATTGATACAGGTATATTTACTAAAGAACAGACAGTTGAGCTGATTCTCAGTGCTGTCGAAAAATATAACGAAGGAGAAAACAATAATGCCTAAGACAAGAGGAGAATCGATTTTTTTTACAGCAATTACAGCATGGATGATGGTATACGTCATGACCTTGTATAACATGGTTATTTCGACATGCAGCTTTACCAATGCCAGTTTCCTCATCGCACTGAAGGGAATGTGGATAGAATATATAATAATTGGCTTGCTGGCATATTTTGTATCCGGTCATCTTGCGAAGATGTGTGCATTCAGAGTTGTACAGCCGGGAGACAGACCTATTTTTATTATTTTTGCAATACAGACATTTACTGTTGTCTGGCAGGTGGCTTTTGCAAGTGTGCTCGGTGTATATCATGAATACGGATTCACAGCCAACTTCATACCTGATTATCTGATAACATACTGTAAAAATTTTATCATGGCATTTCCGCTGCAGTTGATCGTTGTAGGTCCTGCTGCCAGACTGATATTCAGAACAATATTTATAAAGCATAAAAGAATTAAAAGCACAAATGAAATACAGAATGAGGATGAACAGATTCTGGAAAGTGCAATGTAGCGTAATGTAATGCCGGGAATAGTGCACCCGGCTCTTTCTTTTGTTAAAATCCTGAATTTACCTAATAGAGGCTTTAATTCGAGGATGAAACTTGATTACCGCACCCAACTATTCCGATAATTATGATTATAGGAATAGTTGGGCGCGGGTAGAATTGTTTTTCCTCTGTGTCATCGGACAGCAATTGAATCCAGATATCCCTGCAGAATTATTACTGCAGCCTGTTTGTCTATAACCTTCTTTCTCTTCCGGCGGCTGACATCAGCTTCGATGAGAACTTTTTCTGCCATTACAGTTGTGAGACGTTCGTCGTAAAATTCAATTTTCACATCGGCCATTCCGCTGCTGCGCATTTTATTTTCAAGCATCGTTTTGAATTCGTATACTTTCTCCGTCTGTGGACTGTCGGTACCGTCCAGTTTTTTTGGAAGCCCGATTACAACTGTGTCACATCCGAATTCTTTAATATAATCCATTACCTTGCCGGAATCTTTTCGGATTCCTATTCTTTCTATTGTTGTAACGCCCTGCGCTGTCAGGTTGAGTGCATCGCTTACAGCAACGCCGATGGTTTTATCGCCCACATCAAGTGCAATTTTTTTCATGCTGTTCCTTTCCTGCGATTAATATATTTGCTTGTTATATCAATTAATCGGCTGTTATATTCAATTATAATATTATTTTTTACTGTTATATTTTTTTACGTATATATATTTATGTAAGTTCTGTTTATGTGCTTTTTTATATCTCCGGTACTGATAAAGCGTCCGGCTCCCGATCGTTAAAGCATCCGGCCTGAATCAATCTGTTTTAACTTTCGCTGACATTGATATTAATAATGATATTAATATTATCCATCAGAACTGCCTGTCTTCTGCATCAGTAAAAATAAGCATCAGTAAAAAACTGCAGTAAAATAAACAGTGGTAAAAATAAAAGGCGGACATTTCTGTTCGCCTTTTGAAGCTGATTCAAGTTTTCAGGTTTATTCATCACTTGATTACAGATAACTGCCGATGCATATAATTACTGATATACAGATAATCATCAGCAGTCTGTTATTTGCGGAGATATGCCCTTATAAGCTCTTCTACCAGATCATCTCGCTCAATTCTGCCCATTACATTTCTGGCATTGTTGTGGCTTGTAATGTATGAAGGATCGCCGGATAAAATATATCCCACCATCTGGTCTATAGCGTTGTATCCTCTTTCTTCCAGTGCATCATATACTATATTCAAAATTTCTTCAATAGTTCTCTGCTCTACTTTATCGAAATTATCATACATTCTTGTCTGCATGTCCATCATATCCCTCCGTTCATCTATATATTGAAATTATAACATTCTCACACACCTGAATACAAGTAAAAATACATATCAACACAAAATATTCACAGCAAATATATAATTAATCCTGACGAATACCATTTTTCTGAAATACTCTGCCGGCTGCTGCCGTGATGCTTCATCGGCCGCTGCTGAAATATTTCACAGACAGCTGCTGTGATGCTTCATCGGACACTGCCGCAATGCATCACCGGCCGATATTGATACAAATTCCGCAGGTGTATGAAAAACTGTTTTTTATAACAGCTCTGCAGCCTTTGCAAAAGCATCAGGAACTCTGGACGGATCCTTCGCTCCGGCCTGAGCCATATCAGCTTTTCCGCCGCCGCCGCCGCCTGCAGCAGCTGCGATTTCTTTAATCATTTTGCCTGCGTGATATCCCTTTTCCACAACATCATCAGAAAGCGAAACGAGGAATGTGACTTTTCCGCCGGAAACTGCTGCAAATACCATTGCAACATTATTGTTATCAGCCTTTATCTGATCCGAGAGTCCTCTGAGATCGCTGATATTATAATCATCAAACTGCTTTGTTATAAGTCTTATGCCGTTAACCTCAGCAGCATCACCGATAAGATCATCAAGACCTTTGTTCATTTCGGCTTTTTTGAGCTCCTCGATTTCTTTTTTCAATGATTTCACTTCATCTGTGAGTGCAGCTGCCTTTTCAGCAATGAAATCGCGTTTTGCTTTGAGTACACCGGATGTTTCGGCGATAAGCACCTCATCTTCATTGTACTTTTCGAGAATTCCCAGACCTGTAACTGCCTCGATTCTTCTCACACCCGAGGCAACGCCGGATTCACTGAGAATCTTGAATGCACCAATCTGACCGGAGTTCTTTACATGCGTGCCGCCGCAGAGCTCACAGCTGTAATCGCCGATGGAAACAACTCTTACAACGTCTCCGTACTTTTCTCCGAAGAGCGCTGTCGCACCTGTCTTGGCAGCATCTGCCGCAGACATAATATCAGTATGAACATCTATAAAAGTGCTGATTTTATCGTTTACAATAGCCTCAACCTCTGCGACTTCCTCAGCTGTCATAGCCTGGAAATGACTGAAGTCAAAACGCAGAGCATCCTTTGTAACCGAGGAGCCTGCCTGCTTTACATGATCACCGAGAACAATCTGCAGTGCTTTATGCAGAAGATGCGTTGCAGTGTGGTTCGCGCATGTACGGTTCCTGTCGGAAACAACAGGCATGGTAGTGACAGTATCACCGGTTCTGAGCTCACCGCTGAGTACCTTCACCTTATGTACGAATGCCTTTCCCTTTTTCTTGACATCGAGCACCTCGAGTCTGCAGCTGTCATTCTGCATATATCCTGTATCATTTGCCTGGCCGCCGCTTTCCGCATAGAAAGAAGTCCTGTCAAGCACTGCCATGCAGGTTTCGTTTTCCTTCACACTGTCGATAAGATCCTGATCGCGGAAAATAAACTTAACAGTTCCCTCTGTCTGAAGAGCATCATATCCTGTGAATTCGGTTTCTTCGCCCTTGAGGAAATCAGTTGAGACCTCATCCCAGCCGGCGCCCTCCATCTCCTGTTCAACATGCGAACGGGTTTTCTGCTCTGCCATCGCAGCCTCAAATCCCTCGATATCAACTGAGAAGCCTGATTCTTCAAGGATTTCTCTTGTCAGATCAATCGGGAATCCGTAAGTGTCGTGGAGCTTGAAGGCGCTTTCGCCGTCAAGTACTGTTTTTCCGGCAGCCTTGAGGTCATCGATGTATCCGCTGATGATTTTCATGCCCTGATCTATTGTGGATGCAAATCTGTCCTCTTCAGCGGCAACAACCTTGGCAATCATCACGCGGCGCTTTTCCAGCTCAGGATAAGCCTCTGCCGATATGTCGATAACTCTGCCGCAGAGCTTCGAAAGGAACGGGCCCTCGATACCGAGAATTCTGCCGTGTCGTGCGGCTCTTCTTATGAGTCTTCGGAGCACGTATTCCCTGCCCTCGTTGCCCGGCGTGATGCCGTCGCCGATCATGAATGTCATGGATCTGAGATGGTCGGTGATTATTCTGATGGAGACGTCTGTATCGGCTTCACCGTTTTCGTATTTCACGCCTGAAACCTCAACAACACCGTCGAGGACGTGCTTGATAGTATCTATATCGAATATCGAATCCACTCCCTGCATGATGCATGCGAGACGTTCGAGTCCCATGCCTGTATCAATGTTCGGATGAGCGAGATCCGAGTAATTGCCTTCTTCATCACGGCTGAACTGTGTGAACACGTGATTCCAGAATTCAACATATCTGTCGCAGTCGCAGCCCGGCTTGCAGTCAGGACTGCCGCAGCCGTATTTCTCACCTCTGTCAAAATATATTTCGGAGCATGGACCGCACGGACCTGTGCCGATTTCCCAGAAGTTGTCGTCCTTGCCGAGGCGGACAATTCTTTCCTCCGGCATTCCGAGCTTGTCTCTCCATATTGCATAGGCATCGTCATCGTCCTCGTAGACAGTGGCCCAGAGCTTGTCCGTAGGCATCTTCAGCACCTGAGTGATGAATTCCCAGCCCCATGTCAGTGATTCTGTCTTGAAGTAATCTCCGAATGAAAAGCTTCCGAGCATTTCGAAGAACGTGCCGTGCCTTGATGTAAAGCCCACGTTTTCGATGTCGCCGGTTCTTATGCATTTCTGACATGTAGTCATTCGTTTGCTCGGCGGAGTCTCAAGCCCTGCAAAATAAGGCTTCAGCGGTGCCATTCCGGAGTTGATCAGAAGCAGACTCTTGTCCTTTTCGGGGATGAGAGGGAAGCTCTGTCTTCTGTAATGCTCTTTTGACTGGTAGAAGCTTAAAAACATTTCTCTGATTTGATTCAAGCCTAGTTTTTCCATAATTAATTATCCTCCTGAAGTTCAGATGCCGGCGGACAGCATACTCTGCGCATGCGGCATCCGACTTTAATATTCTGAATCTGATGTTTGCGGGAAATATCTTTTCGGGCGATTTTACTGACTGTATATCCATCCTGTATATCCATCGGTTTCTGCATCTTCATTGCCGGCCGGTATTCTGCCGGACATGGAATCCTCATCGCCTCATCATCAGACATTTCCTTGATATCAAAAAAAGCCGACCGCCAATCGATACCGGCGTAGCCGACTTTTTAATTATATCAGAAACACATTCGAATTTCAACAAAACCCGGAACCTATTTCGCTTTGCTCTCGCAGTAAATGCATCTGTAAATACGCTTCTCTTTGTCTGTCATTCTGAACACGTGAGGCAGCTCCTGCTCGGTGGTTGTGATGCAGCGCGGATTTCTGCATTTTATAACATTCGTGATTTCCTCAGGCGGAGCTATATGAGTTCTTTTCGCAAGCCTGCCGTTTTTTATGATGTTGACGGTTATGCCGGGATCCACGTAGCCTATCGCATCGAGATCGACATCGATAAGCCTGTCTATCTTGATGATATCCTTTCTGCCCAGCTTCTGACTTTCTGCATTTTTTATGAGTGCCACCTGGCAGTCCAGTGAGTCAAGACCGAGTATCGTGTAAAGTCTCATGCCCTCTCCTGCTTTTATGTGATCGAGAACTATGCCGTTTTCTATTTTGCCTATTATCATTTATTTCACCTCCAGAAGCTTGAGTATAAGAGCCATTCTGATGAATTTGCCGTTCAGAACCTGTTCAAAATATCTCGCACGCGGGTCGTCGTCGACAGCAACAGATATTTCGTTCACACGAGGAAGCGGATGAAGTATGCTGAGGTCTTCCTTTGCGTTGTCCAGCTTGTCAGGTGTGAGTATATAGCTGTCCTTGAGTCTTATATAGTCCTGTTCATTGAAAAAGCGCTCTCGCTGCACTCTTGTCATGTACAGGATGTCCAGCTGCGGCATTGCGGCCTCAAGGTCTGTGGTTTCGGTGAATTCTATGCCGTTTTTGATGAGCACCTCGTATTTGAGGTATTCCGGAATTTTCAGCTCTTCCGGTGATATCAGTATAAAACGCACGTTTTCGTATCTGGACATGGCGCTGATCAGTGAGTGGACTGTCCGCCCGAATTTCAGGTCTCCGCAGAGGCCTATCGTCATATTGCTGAGTCTGCCTTTTTCTCTGCTGATTGTCAGGAGGTCTGTAAGCGTCTGAGTCGGGTGATTGTGTCCGCCGTCTCCGGCATTGATCACAGGTACGGTGGATCTGCGGCATGCTACCATCGGCGCGCCCTCCTTAGGGTGTCTCATGGCTATTATGTCAGCATATGCACCGACCGTTCTGATTGTGTCTGCCACACTTTCCCCCTTGGCTGCCGAGGAACTCTGGGCCTCCGAAAATCCAAGTACGTTTCCGCCGAGCTCGTACATTGCAGCCTCAAAGCTGAGTCGTGTTCTTGTCGACGGTTCAAAAAACAGTGTTGCCAGCTTCTTACCCTTGCATTTTTCCGAGTAGTTTTCCGGATGAGCGATAATGTCCTTTGCGACAGCTATCATTTCATCTATTTCTGTGGTGTCCAGCTGCATTATGTCAATCAGATGTTTCATTTATACCTCCTTCTGGTTACTGTTATAATAATTTGATATTGAATTTAACGGATGAAGCCGCATCGGATATGAAGAAATCAGGCTTTGCTGCAGGCGGATTCGAAAAGACACTCTGCAGCAGGCTGCTTCTTAAAGCTCTGTCTCTTAAATCAGTGATGATTCAATCAGTGACGATTCAGCTATTTTTCAATCCAGCTTTCATCCTGCGGATTGCTGCGGAAGGCCTTCAGTTTTTCGATGTCTGCTGCCTTGATATATCCTGTTTCGGCTGCAACCTGCGTGATTGTGTCAAAATCAGTCAGACTGATGTTTTTTACATCTGCCGCGGCGAGTCGTTCGAGCCCTTTCTTCATGCCGTATGTAAAGATGCTCACGATGCCGAGAACCTCAGCACCTGCCTCGCGCAGTGCCTCAACGACATCAATAACGCTGCCTCCTGTGGAAATAAGATCCTCTATAACGACAACCTTCTGCCCTTTTTCAAGACGTCCCTCGATACGGTTGTTTCTTCCGTGATCCTTAGCGCCCGAGCGGACATATCCCATAGGAATTCCCATAATGTGCGCGGCAATCGCTGCATGCGCTATTCCCGCAGTGCTTGTGCCCATCAGTACCTCGGCATCCGGGTAATTCTCTCTGACTGTATCAGCTATTGCCTGTTCAACCATATTCCGGATTTCAGGCGCCGTCAATATGAGTCTGTTGTCACAGTATATCGGGCTTTTTATTCCGCTTGCCCATGTGAAAGGCTTCTGCGGGCTTAAGAATACAGCTTCTATATCGAGCAGTCCTTTTGCTATTGCTTTTTTCATAGTTTACATCCTCCGTTTTTATGTAAAGCAGCGCGCATTCTTGTAAAAATTCGCATTTTCAGAGCTGCGCACATTTATATTAAAATATACGTATTATTATAATGATATGCACACCCGTATTTAAGCGCACATTTTATGATAATGACATGCATATCCGCATTTAAGTACGCATTTTACGATAAGGTTATGCACATCTGCATTAAAGTGCACGTGCTATGATAAAGTAAAGTACATTCGCATTAAAGTGCAGATGTTCTGATTAGACTGTGCACATTAATGTCTTCCGGCATGTGCATCTGTCCGGTTTTCAGCCGACGAATTCAGCGATGCATCTTTCATATGCCGCGAGCGGATTTTCCGATGCGGTGATGCTTCTGCCTACTACTATATAATCAGAGCCGAGCTCCTTGGCTTTTGCAGGTGTGGTGACTCTGGCCTGGTCGCCCTTGTCATCGTCTGCAAAGCGCACCCCGGGAGTCACTGTCAGGAAGCTGCCGCCGCATATATCATGCACCTTCGGTGATTCCAGCGGCGAACATACGACACCGTCGAGACCTGCAGACTTTGCATTAGATGCATAATGAGCCACGACCTGCTCCATGTCCCTGTCTATGAGGAGATCGCGCTGCATTCTTTCCTCCGTTGTGGATGTGAGCTGTGTAACAGCTATCAGCAGAGGGCGTCTGCCGCCTGCGGAGCTGAGTCCCTCTATGGCAGCCTTCATCATATCAATTGTTCCGGCCGCATGTACATTGCACATATCAACGCCGAGCCCTGCAAGCACACTCATGGATTTACGGACTGTATTAGGTATATCGTGGAGCTTCAGATCGAGAAAAACCTTATGCCCTCTTTCCTTGAGCTTCCGTACCATTTCCGGTCCCTCCGCATAAAAAAGCTCCATGCCGATTTTTACATACGGTCTTTTTTCTCCGAATTTTTCAAGAAAACGCAGCGTGTCGTCACTGCTGCTGAAATCACATGCGATGATTACGTCTTTACCCATTAATGTGCACCTCCTGTTATTTCACTTAAATCTCTGATACCATATTTCTCCATTACCTCCGGAAGCTGCTGCACAATGTCTCTGCATACATAAGGATTGACAAGATTCGCAGCTCCTACCTGTATGGCAGCCGCTCCTGCCAGCATCATCTCTATCACGTCAGATGCTGATGAAATACCGCCGATACCGATAATCGGAACCTTTACAGCTTCATATACCTGGTACACCATTCTCAGCGCCACAGGGAAAACCGCAGGACCGGAAAATCCGCCCATGGTATTCGCTACCACCGGACGTTTTGTTCTGAGGTCGATTCTCATGCCGAGCATTGTGTTTATCAGTGAGATACCGTCAGCACCGGCATCCTCGCATGCTTCAGCGATGGAAACTATGTCGGTCACATTAGGTGAAAGCTTCACGATGACCGGCTTCTTCACTGCATCCTTCACCGCCCGGACCACCTGTGCCGCGGCCTTCGGGTCTGTGCCGAATGCGATGCCGCCTCCGTGGACATTGGGGCAGGAAACATTGACCTCCAGCCAGCCTACCTGATCGCACGCGTCGAGTCTTCTGCAGACCTCCACATATTCTTCGACGGAAAATCCGCCGATGTTTGCCATAACTTTTTTATGTAAACACTTGCTGAGTTTAGGCAGTTCTTCTTCTATTACCTTATTAATTCCGGGATTCTGCAGCCCGATAGAGTTGATCAGTCCTTCTCTGCATTCTGCAATTCTCGGCGTAGGATTTCCGAAGCGCGGGTTCAGGGTTGTGCCCTTAAACGAAAAGCTTCCGAGTATATTTATGTCAAAAAGCTCGGCAAATTCCCAGCCGTAGCCGAATGTGCCGCTGGCTGCCATCACGGGGTTATCCAGTGTGATGCCGCACAGGTCGACTTTTGTATTTACCATATTATCTCACCTCTTTCCAGTACCGGTCCTTCTTTGCATATCCTTTTGTTTCCGTATTTTGTCTTGCATGAACATCCCATGCATGCACCGAATCCGCAGCCCATACGCTCCTCGAAGCTGAATTGTCCGCCGATATCCCTCGGCGCGGTTTCATCGATGGCCTTCAGCATCGGCAGCGGTCCGCATGAGAATATATATGTGTACTCGAGATTTCCGATAACATCTGTTACGAATCCTCTGATGCCCAGACTGCCGTCAGCTGTGGCGATAATGGTTTCTGCTCCGAGCTTTCTGAATTCTTCCGTGTAAAAGCTCTCGTCTGCTTTGTTGAAGCCGAGTACGACTGTCGGCTTTATGCCCTGTGCCGTCAGCTTTTCGGCAAGACCGTACATCGGCGGCACTCCGGCGCCGCCTCCTATGAGAAGAGGCTTTGCACCGATGTTTTTCCCTTCACTCAGATCGTAGCCGTTGCCGAGTCCGGAAAGTATATCCAGTGTTGTTCCTGCAGTCATGCGGCTCAGCGTTTCCGTACCGCTGCCGACTGTCTTGTATATTATTTTAAGCTCGCGGTCAGTCCAGCTGCATACAGATATCGGTCTTCTCAGGAAGTATCCGTCGATTTTTATGTTGACGAACTGACCCGGGCGGGTGATTCCGTTCGGCTCCTGAGATTCCAGAATCATTTCATATGTCCTGTCTGCGATTTTTTTATTTGATATTATTGTAAAATCAGTTTTTATCATTCCTGTTTCTCCGTTTTGTTTTTTTCAGATTCGGGTCTGCCTATGCATCACATTTATGCTTCTGAAGCTTTGTGTTATCTGTGCTTCTGAAGCTTTGCTTTATTATGCTCCCGTACATCCGTTTTATCTATGCTCCCAGACCTTTTTACCGTTTATCACTGTGAGCATGCATCTGCCTCTGACATTCCAGCCTTCAAACGGACAGCTCCTGCCCATCGTCATGAATTTGTCCGGGTTTATCTCATAGCTTTCATCAAGATTCCATATGGTAAATGTCGGCGCCGGCTTGAGAAGCTCTTCAGAGATGCCGCATACGTCCATGCTGAAACGTCTGCGCGGATTTGCATACATCAGATCGATGAGATGCTCCATAGTTATCACGCCCTCAGCGACAAGCTTAGTGTACATCACCGGCAGTGCGCTTTCCATGCCGACAATGCCGAAAGCACTCCCTTCAAAGCCCCTGCTCTTTTCCTCCATACTGTGCGGTGCGTGGTCGGTGGCAATCATATCAATCGTTCCGTCCTTGACCGCCTCGATGAGCGCAATCCTGTCCTCCGGTCCTTTAATGGGAGGATTCATCTTAAAGCGGCCGCTGTCCTCGATTTCATCGCGTGATATTGTCAGATAATGCGGTGCTGTTTCACATGTCACATCCAGTCCGTCTGACTTGGCTTTTCTGATGAGTTCAACGGATTCTTTTGTCGAAACATGGCACATATGATATCCGCAGCCTGTCTGTCTTACGAGCTCTATGTCGCGTTCCAGCTGCTTCCATTCGCTTTCGGAACTCTCCTTCGGAAAGCTTTCGTCCTCGCAGTGTGCCACAATGAGTCTGCCGAGCTTCTTCGCGCGCTTCATCGCGCTAAGCATCATCTCTTCGGAAGCAACACCCTTGCCGTCATCTGTAAAGGCTATCACATGGTCTGCCATGGCTTCCATATCCGCAGGCTCTTTTCCGAGCTCACCTTTTGTTATCGCTCCGTATGGGAAAACGTTCACCTGTGCGTCACGTGATATTATGTCGAGCTGCACCTTGAGATTCTGCATACTGTCGGGACACGGATTCAGATTCGGCATAGCAAAAATATCCGTGAATCCGCCTGCTGCCGCAGAAAGCGTGCCGGTTTTCATCGTTTCCTTATATAAAAAACCCGGCTCTCTCAAATGTACGTGCACATCTGTAAGACCGGGTAAAATATAACAATCTGCAAAAAGTGAAACATCAATGCCAATGGAACCAAGGTGCTCCTCAGTAATATTGTCAATGTCTGCCACTCTAACGAATCTTCCGTAATCTTCCTTCATAGTTCTCTCCATGTTTACCTGCGTTTTAACATCCTTATGTTTATATCATAACACAGAATCTGTGTCAACAGGAAAATTATCAATCAGAAAATCACAGAAAATCCTGAAAAAATATTATGCTCTGAGCATCGAACCGAGGAACGATACGAGTCGTTCATTTGAAGGATTATCGAATATATCCTGCGGTGTGCCCTCCTCGACGATAACGCCTCTGTCCATGAATATCACTCTGTCTGCAACCTCTTTCGCAAAGCCCATTTCATGAGTGACGACAATCATCGTAGTGTGCTCCTTTGCAAGAAGCTTCATTACATTGAGAACTTCGCCGGTAATCTCCGGATCGAGTGCAGACGTAGGCTCGTCAAACAGCATGATGTCAGGGCTCATGGCCAGGGCGCGTGCGATAGCTATTCGCTGCTTCTGCCCTCCGGAGAGATGCGCCGGATATACATCTGCCTTGCTTTCGAGTCCTACCAGCTTGAGCAGTCTTCTCGCATTGGCATATGCATCCTCGCGCTTTTCCTTCTTGACCTTGATAGGCGCATATGTGATATTTTCGATGCATGTCATATGCGGGAAAAGATTGAAGTGCTGGAAAACCATGCCGGTTGTTCCCTTGAGGTTCAGTTCACCGGATGTTATGCTGTTCAGTCCGTTGATGCATCTGAGCAGTGAGCTTTTTCCGGAGCCGGACGGTCCGATGATAGCCACTATCTCGCCCTTGTGCATCGAGAAATTGACACCGTCGACTGCCTTGAAGCCTGAATAGTCCTTCACGATGTTTTTCATTTCAAGTATAGTTTCTCTGCTCATCACCAGTCCTCCTTAGCGTCATATCTTGAGAAATGCTTTTCCAGCTGGCCTGCAGCAACGGTAAGCACAAATGTCATAATCAGATATATGATTGCTGCAAAGAAGAACGGCGTCATGTCTGTCATTCTGTTTACAGCGCTGTTTGTTGCCTTCATGAGCTCTATAACCGGCAGCGAGGATGCGAGCGCAGTGTCCTTTACAAGTGTAATGGTTTCATTCACAACAGGCGGCAGGATAGCCTTCATCGTCTGCGGCAGAATGATGTCTCCCATGGTCTGTCGCTTGGAAAGCCCCAGCGCATGTGCAGCCTCGTACTGTCCTCTGTCAATGCTGTTAATTCCGCCTCTGTAGATTTCGGCAAAGTATGCCGCATAGTTGAGCACATATGTCAGAACTACAGTTATAAAGGCGTTCATCTGTATATTGAGCACCAGCGGGAAAAAGAAATAAAAGAAGAACAGCTGCAGCAGGAGCGGTGTTCCTCTGAATATCCATACGTATATTTTACAGAGAATGCTCAGCGGTTTGATGCGGCTGTTGCTGCCGAGAGCTATGGGCAGACCGAGCGGAAGTGCTATAACGATTGTCAGAACGAACAGCTCTACCGTGACTACGGTACCCTTCAGCATAAATGGCAGAAACTGCATTATAATGTCCATAATAAATTCCTTCTTTAAAAAATGCTTAAAATAAAATGCTTGAAACAAAAAATCAATAAACAGACAGACCGGCCCGCGCCTTAAACGCAGGAAAGTCTGTCTGAATTATACCTGTTAATTTAAGTCCGAAGGCTCTTAGTCTTCGAGCGGCTCAAATACTACGATGTCCTTGCCGAACCATTCGTTGCTGATTTCAGCAGCCTTGCCGTTGTCCACCAGAGTTTCGATAGCATCGTTAACCTTGTCTCTCAGGTCAGTGTTGTCCTTCGCAAATCCGATAACATAGTAGTCATCTCCGAGAGTATAAGTGCATTCCTTGAGTTCTCCGCCGAGATTGTTGTTTGTGTATTCTCCGAGAACCTGGTCTACTGCGATGACGTCTACTCTGCCTGCCTTCAGATCCATGATGGCTGTGTCATAAGTATCGTATTCGCTGATGTTGTCCTTGAATGAATCATAAGCCTCGTTTGACTTGAGCATTTCGAGAGCTGATGAATCAACCTGTGTACCGATCTTCATGTCAGCAAGCTGTGAAGCATCTGTTACATCAGTATCGGAATCAGCCAGAGCCATGAGCACGATTTTGTTGTTGAGGTACTTATCGGAAAGCGCCATGTTTTCTTTCCTCTCAGGTGTTATTGACATGCCGTTCCATACGCAGTCGATAGTGCCTGCTTCGAGCTCAGTTTCCTTTGCGTTCCAGTCGATAGGCTTGAATTCAACTTCCATGCCCAGTTCCTCGCCTACAGCGTTTGCAAGGTCGATGTCGAATCCTACGAGATCTCCGTTTTCATCTCTGAAGCCCATAGGCGCGAATGTATCGTCGAGACCGACAACGATTTTCTCTGTGTCAGATGATGTTTCTTCTGAATCTCCGCAGCCTGTAAGTGCAAACACGCCGAATGCCATGAGCATTACCATTGCGATGCATAAAATTTTCTTTTTCATTTTCATCCTCCGTAAATAGTGCGATTGTATTTACTTATGATTTCCGCACAGCATTGTGAAGCTGATGTGCTGTGTTATCACTTTATTGTGCTAAAATCAACAGTTACTTTACCACTCTAAACCATTATTGCCCCGTTGTCAACTCCAAACTGTTAAAAATATGCATGAGTATTCCGCAGTAAGTTCCGATCCGGCTGAAGCCGGGGAACTCTTGCATGAGACCTTCCGCGAAATCAAAGATTTCGGGATCAGGCTTCAGAACATTATTATGGCTCTTACGGGACAGACGGGTGCGCAGTATCCGCATGTGAGGCAGACTCCGTGGTTAACCTCTGCAAGTCCGTTTTCGTTTCGGAAAATCGCTTTGTTCGGGCATCTGTCTATGCATCTGCCGCAGCCCTCGCAGTCGCCCTGGTCTATACGTATTTTTTTACGGCTTACATCAGGCTGAAAATCAGCGGGGAGCTTTCCCTCGGCGTATGCGACGATGTTGTCAACTTCTTCTTTTCGGCCCAGACCGACCATAATCGATGATATGCCTTCAAGTCCGGATACATAGTTCAGTGCCTTCATGTAATGCCCCGTGAGATTGCCGCCCCCGAAGGCCTTCATAGCAAAGAGGCCTTTTCCGGCATCGGCACATTTTTTTATTGCGGCGGCCATTTCTTCACTTGTTCCCGGACCGGCGCCTTTCCTTATTCCCAGACCTGCATAATTAATGAGCGGGAACACAACATCGCATTCCGGAACACCTGCCATTCTTTCCACGACATCCACATGATGCGTTGAAACTCCGATAGCCTTGAGAGTGCCCTTTGCCTTGTAATCAAGCAGGCACTGCCACGCACCGGCCCGCATCTCCCAGTCAGGATCCTGGCGAACCTCGTGAAGCAGAAATATTTCAATCATATCCGTATTCAGTTCCTGCAGCGCCTCGTTTATCGCAGCCTCCATTTCCTCATATGTCAGATCGAGCGACTTAGTGCATATAACTGGTCTTTCCTGTGAGTCCGCACTCATATCGATATCCTTGAGTGCTTCTCTGAGATACGGGTACGTCTTATAGTACTGAGCCGTGTCGAAAAAATTTATTCCTTTTGACATTGCGTATTTTATGAGCTCTGCGCCCTCGCTGACCGGCAGGTTCAGCTGTGTGTTTCCTACTGTGAGTACGCCGAATGAGACCGGAGTAACGTAAAGTCCGGTATTCCCTAACTGGTTCTTTTTCATGGTTTTTCTCCTTATAAATGCAATTGGTTTTTCTTAAAAATCAAGATTCAACATATTTTCAAGTTGCCTGTTATCAGTTTTTATTTAAGGCTTACTGCATTCAGTTCCTGAAGTGCCTCGTCTGCAGCAGGCTCTGCAGTTACATGACTGCATGATAACATGATAACATGATAACATGTAATCGGGCTCCGGCGGCAGATTTTTTTAAAAATTCCGGATAATAAAAAACAATGCCCCGGTTTTTCCGGCAGCATTGTTTTCAATATTGGAAAGTATTTTTACTGGTATTTGTGATTGTATGCGTCGAGGCCCTTTCGGATAAGCTCCATACCGCGCTTCATTTTCCTGCTGTCAAGCACGTAGGCAATTCTGATTTCGTCCTTTCCGTGTCCCGGAGTGCTGTAAAATCCTTCTGCAGGTGAAAACATTGCTGTTTCGTTTTCATCCTCGAATTCAGTCAGCATAAACATCAGGAACTTCTCAGCGTTGTCCACGGGCAGCTTTATCGTCATGTAAAACGCGCCTGCCGGTTTGTGACACACAACGCCCGGTATTTTCATGACCTCTTCATATGCAGCATCTCTGCGGCTTCTGTATTCTTCTCTGACTTTGTCGAAATATGAGTTGTCGAGACGGTACAGTGCTGCTGCGCCGATCTGATCCAGCGTTGAACAGCAGAGTCTGCCCTGCGCGATTTTCATCAGCGCATCCATCAGGTCTGCGTTTTTACATACGGCACATCCGATTCTGGCGCCGCATGCCGAGAATCTCTTTGAAACCGAGTCGACTATAATAACTCTGTCGGCCAGCTCATCGAGCATACCGAATGAAGCGATATCACCGCCGTCATAGACAAATTCCCTGTAAACCTCGTCTGCAACAATCCACAGATCGTGTTCTCGGGCAATCTCACCGATAAGCTTCATGTCATCGAGAGTCATGACTCTGCCGGTCGGATTTCCCGGTGTTATGCAGCAGATGGCCCTCGTTTTCGGCGTAATCAGCTTTTCGATTTCGTCTTTTCTGCAGAAATCATATCCGTCCTCGGCGCTTGTTGTTATAGGAACGACCTTTCCGCCTGCCGCTGCGACAAATGTGCGGTAGTTCGTGTAAAACGGCTCAGCAATCAGCACCTCGTCGCCGCTGTTGAGGATTGCCGTGAAAATCATGTTCAGAGCCTCGGATCCGCCGTTGGTTATAATCATATTCTTTCTGCTGAAATGCATGCCGTATCTTTCGAAGTATCCGATTATGGCATCCTGAAGAATTGTCTCACCGCCTGATTCCGAGTATGCGACAACTCTCCTGTCAAAATTTTTCACGGCCTCCAGAAAGCACTCCGGTGTTTCTATATCCGGCTGGCCTATGTTCAGCTTATAGACTTTTTTACCGGTACGGACTGTCTGCTCTGCATAGGGATTGAATTTTCTTATAGGTGAATGCTGCATGGCATTTACTTTTTCAGATAACTGCATTTTACTGCCTCCTTTTTCAATGGTTCAGATGAATATATATTCATATTAACAAAACCGCCGGATGCTTCAATTGGCTGAAGTCAAAACATACGGGGCGGCATTTGTAAAAAGAACAAAATGAATTTTTTAGTGATTTTTTCTGCCGGATTGCATATAATTGATATATGTGTATTTATATGCAAAGCCGCACATTGTGTGCTGCGCTGCTGCACATGAGCTTAATTATGCAGACTGCAGCCGTGTCTGAAGCGGTGTGCTCTGCATGAAGATATAATCAGAAGAAAAGAGGTAAAGCAATGCTGACAGTATCAAGTCTGTTATCAAATCCGCTGCTGCAGAATTTTCGCGTGGCAGCCGGCAGAGGCGGCCTGGGAAACACTATCCTCAGCACCGGATATTTTGAATACGAGCAGGACAACGATATCGTGAAGGCCTTTCCTCACGGAGAATTCGTGATAACGACGCTGTTTGCGGCGAAGGACAACGTTTCGCTTTCGGAAAAGGCGCTCAAGCTGCTTATCAACAATCACGTGGCGGCTATTGCCATAAAAAATGTATATTTTGATGATGTGACGGATGAAATCAAGGCATATGCCGACAGATACAATGTGCCGATTCTCATTTTTTCAAAGACTTATATAGATGACCTGATTGTGCTCATACACGATAAGCTTTCGGATTCAATCAGAAATACAGAGGATGAAAATACCATAACGACTCTTATTTTCGATCAGAGTGCGGACATTTCACGAAAAGAATTCATGCTGAGGAAGCTCAATCAGTTTTTTTACTCGGATACAGTTTTTGCCGCATATATTTCAAATGACAGCGATATCAGTCACGTGTCCGATAAAGCGACAGATGAATATATGCTGATATCAGAAAAAATAAAGGAAACGCTGCCCTCACAGGCAGACGGTGTATACTATGCGCATGCCTTCACGATTTACAGGCGCGGTATGTTTTTTATAAGCACCTGCAGTTCTGCAGAGGATGAAGACGTCGAGAAATTCACAAGTATGCTGACTTCTGTACTGCTGGACAGTAAGCTTCTTGAGAATCATCGCATCGGATATTCTGAGCCGATACATGGATTTGCGGATATTTCATCGCTGCTGATTGAGTCAATCTATGCGAACACGAGCTGCTGTCTCAGGGATAAGCATCGCCTTGAATTCGGCAATGCCGGCACGGATAAACTGCTCCTGCCGCAGATTTACACGCCGGATTACAAGGAATATTATTCGGAAACGCTCGCGATGCTTTCACCGCAGGGCAATTCATCCTCCACGCTGCTGGATACCGTGCTGGCATTCACAGATCACGGTGGCAATATAGAAGGAGTTGCGAATTCACTGTTTCAGCACAAGAATACCATAAGGTACCGCATCAATAAAATAAGTGCACTGCTGGGTACCGAAAACGATATTGCTTTTTACAGTGCACTCCATATATTCACGACAATACACCGCGCCAGAAAATACCTGGACACGTTTTTTAAATAATGCAGGAAATTGATAATACAGAAAAAGCGCTGCACCGCCGGTCTCAAACCGTAAGTGCAGCGCTCTGTTTCAGTTATCAGTCAAAAAGGTGTATACCCACTTCTCTGAGAACGCTGAGATCTATCGCCATACGTGCAGTCTTTTCCACGTCAACCATCTGGCTGATCTGCAGATCGGCTGTCAGTCCGCAGATGATGCCTGCATTGTAAAAGTCAAGCTCACTGTGGTCTGCCACGAAGTCTACGAGCTTCTTCATAGCCTTTTTAAGTGCCGCGTCGGCATCGACCTCTGTAGCAATCGATGCGAATCTTCCGTCAGCGATAACGAACGGGATGTCAATCTTCATGTCGTGTCTTACGTTTACGTCAAGCTCGACATAACCCTCGGCCTCGAGTCCCATGTAAAACGATTCGCCGTCTCCCATTGCAGCATGGAAGTCTCCGACTGCCATAAGACCGCCCTCTACGGATACAGGAAGAAATACTGTGGATCCCTCTTTAATCAGGGTTGTATCCATGTTGCCGCCGTGGTCTCCGGGTGCGGCAGTTGCCGGAGTGCCCTCAGCCGGAGTCACACCGATAACGCCGATCATAGGTGTGAGCGGGAACTTCATTCCGTCGTAGTACCAGAATTCATCGTCAAAATCAATCATGCGAGTGATGTTTTTATGATTGTATTCAGCAAGAAGTCCGTCGTTTTCCACGCTCATTGTGTATCCCGGGGATTTGCATTTTATTTTCTTGATTTTAACCTCGAGTACATCTCCCGGCTTGACACCGTTGAAATATACAGGTCCTGTTGACGGATTGCAGTATGAGTAATCCACATCCTTCAGGAATTTTGTCTCATCTGAGATGAAGCCGTGGAAGCAGTCTCTTGTCTCGAATTCGAGTGATGCCGGCAGATCAACCTTCGCCACCGGTTCATGGTTCTTGTCAAAATTGTAGATAACATGATCTTTTTTAATAAGCATTTCTTCATACCTCCTGACATGTATTTGATTTATCTTAATTCATTATCGGAATCCGCGGTGCAGATCCTTGCTTGTTAAGACATCGGAATTCCGATATATGTAATACGGACCCCCGGCCGGACATCACGATGCCGCCGGTTTATTCCGCTGAAGTGTTTTTAATATGTTTCGAGATGCTCCTTCTTCTTTACTACCAGTCTGTAGTATACATACAGCAGTGCCATCCATATTACAGTGAGAATAACAGATGTGAGGTAGCTGGAGATGCATGTGTAAAGCACGAATGCCACTCCGATAATTCCTATTACCGGCAGTACCGGGAAGAGAGGCATCTTGAAGCCGCCTGCCTTTACCTCATCCGGGCACTTCATTCTGTATCTGATTGCAGCGACAAGAGCCAGAATCCATATTACAGCGTATGTTATCGTAATCTGATTGGAAAGTGTCACATATACAAGGTCTGCATTGATTGTTCCCAGCAGAACCATTGCTACTGACAGCGCCCAGATGATGATTACACCTTTGACAGGAGTTCTTGTCTTAGGATTCATTTCTCCGAATACCTTAGGCATCTGTCCTACCTTTGCCATGTGATAGAATACTCTTGATGATGAATAAAGTGTTCCCATGATGATGCATGTTGCTGCTGCCAGCCATCCTGCACTGTTCATGATGAAGCCGGCTGCCTTTCCGAATACCTTGGCTGCTGCTAATGTAAACGGCGATTCTGCCATTGAAATCTGATCCCACGGAATGATTCCGAGAACACCAATCATGCATACAGTGTAAACCACTATAAACGTGATGCTTGACCATACAAGTGCCTTAGGCAGGTTTCTGACATCTTTACATTCATCACCGGCTGTCGTGAGCGTCACGGCTCCCTGATATGCGTATGTTCCGAGAGGAAGCGCTGCCATGCAGCCTGCGATTCCGTAAGGTGCGAAAGGTGTCAGATCGCTGGTTTCAACACTCGGCATAGTGGCGATACCGAATACGACCATTACCGCCAGCAGAGCCAGAACCATAATGAGCTGTGTACGAGCTGCAATCGCTGCACCGAATACGTTCAGAGCTGCAAAGATAGTTAAGAAAATGATTCCGAACAGAACTGTCCATAATTCCTGATTCAGTCCCGGGAAATACCAGCATGTCAGTGTTCCGAGTGCGATGCCTGTGCTGCCTCCGGCGATAATCCAGCCGGCTGTGAATCCGAATCCTGCCAGATATCCCCACCAGCCGCCGAGAAATCTGTCAATCCATACTGACATTGCTCCGGCACTCGGCATGCCTACAGCCAGCTCGGCCAGACTGATCATTACTATTGCCTGAATGATGCCCGCAACTGCGAATACCAGGACGGAACTCGGTCCCGCAACCTGAACGCCCTGTCCGAGAAGCAGGAAAATACCGTCACCTACAACTGAGCCTACACCCAGAGCCCACAGAGCCCAGAAGCCCAGATTTTTACGGGGCGCGATTTCTTTTACAGTCCCCTGTATGTTCTTGTCTTCCATAATAATGTTCCTCCGTTTCTTCAAACGTGTTTTAAAGGTTTTAATGTTTTGGTAATGCTTTTGAATGTTTCCGGAAACTCTATCTGTTTTCTTGGCTGTAGTCTATCATTGTTCTAAAACCTGCACAATTGTACAAAAAATAAAACGATTTGAATTTTTTGTATTTTGTACAAAGTATGTGAATTGCCTTGTCAGCTTTTGTATTTTGTACAAAACCGCCCTTTTTTATTCAGATTCTGAACACTTGTACGAAATTCTGCAATTTATATAATGGAGACAAATCACAAAACACTGATAAACGCGGACAGATGCGGACAGATGCGTATAAAAGCTGAACAACGCAGGTGAAAACCGGAAAATGCGGATGAACGCAGACAATCGCAGACAGACGCGGCAAACCGTAAGTTAAATTCACAGGTAATAATGAAAGGAAAAACGGAGGTAGTAAAATGGAATTTAAATTCGATGTACAAGCACTGCGCGACCAGTTCCCTGCATGTAAATTAGAAATAAACGGAACTCCGATCGCTTATCTCGACGGCCCGGGAGGCACTCAGGTACCACAGTGTGTTCTGGATGCCATCACAGGATATCTTATCAATGATAATGCCAACGAGGACGGCAACTTCAGAGCAAGTACGAAGCAGCGCGATATCGAGATTGCTGCAAGACAGGCAGCTGCAGATTTTCTCGGCTGTGATGCAGAAGAAGTCGGATACAACTGCTCTTCGACTCAGAACTGCTACAATCTGGCAATGAACATCTCCAAGGAGTTCAAGCCGGGCGATGAAATAATCATTTCCGCAATCGACCATCAGTGCAATGTCGCACCGTGGCAGTCTCTGGAAAGATTCGGCTGTGTGATAAAGACTATACGCGTAGACCCTGAAACGCAGCAGCTTGACTTTGAAGACTTCAAATCGAAGCTTTCCGATAAGACAAAGGTAGTTGCTGTCAACTGGGCGTCAAACGGTCTCGGCACAATTACGGATGTAAAGAAGTTTATAGATGAAGCTCACAAATTCGGCGCATTTACAGTAATAGACGCAGTGCACTATGCAGCTCATCTGCCGATTGATGTAAAGGCTATCGATACTGACGCTCTCCTCTGCTCGCCTTACAAATGGTTCGGACCTCACATGGGTCTTATCTATCTCAAGAAGGAGCACGTGGACAGAATCGACTTCAACAATGCAAAGGCTGACGATATCGCAGAGGGTGCAAGACAGTTCCACATGGGTACACCTCAGTACGAACATCTGCGCGGATGTGAAGCGGCTGTAAACTTCATCGCTTCCATCGGTGAAAAGTATGCTGAATTCTTTACAGAAGAGCTGGAGGGTCTCGAAGGCAGAAGAAGAAATGTCGTTGCCGGAATGCTGGCTATCGATGCCTATGAAGCACCTCTCGGCGACAAACTTCGCAAAGGTCTGCGCAAAATCAAGGGTGTTAATGTCTATGGTCCTGCCGAGGGTCAGCCGAGAACACCGACCGTGGTATTCACTATGGACAATTACTCGAATGATTTTGTTGCAAAGGTGCTCGGCTCCAAGGGCATCAACAACTGGAACGGTGATTTCTATGCTATCGGCGCTATGAAGGCTATCGGGCTTTATGAAAGCGGCGGTGTAGTGAGAATGGGTCTTGCGCCTTACTGTACAGAGGGCGACATTGACAGAACACTCAGCACTATCGCTTCAATTGCTGCCGGCGAATATGACGGATACGAACCGGTAATCGAATAACACACACAGCTGACATTCGCAGCCGGCACTTGAATAACACACACATACAACATATAACAAATCTCATAAAATTCTCCAAAACATTGATCATATTATGTCACAGTCAACAGCTCACAGTGATTGCGGCACAGTGAAAATCTCCCCTCTGCATCGGTGCAGCCGGACATATACGGCACGAAAACGCATCGGTGCAAAGCGGGAGATTTTTCTGATTTCCGCGGGTCTGAGACCCTGATAATATCAATAATATGGTTTACTTCCGCATCAATAAAAGGAAAAACCCCTGCAGCTATAAAAAAACTGCAAGGGTTTCAGGCTTTTATGCGTGGAGCGGATGATGGGAATCGAACCCACAACTTTAGCTTGGGAAGCTAAGGTTTTGCCACTAAACTACATCCGCACAGCGATTCGGGTTGTTTAAAAGCCCGAACCACAAATATTATATCATGTTTTATCCTGAATGTAAAACAGAATTATATTGCTCCGATTACCGATGAATCTGTGATTTTGACGAATCCGGGGTTACTGCCGCTGTAATACCGGCTACAGCACTGCAATAACGTCGATTTCACACAAAGCGTCCTTCGGAAGTGACTTGACTGCAACACATGATCTGGCAGGCTTTTCTGTAAAATATTCAGCGTACACTTCATTAAATGCGGCAAAGTCACTCATGTCAGCAAGGAAGCACATGGTTTTCACAACCTTGTCAGCGCTTGTACCCGCCTCCTCCAGAACTGCGATGACATTTCGGATTGCTCTGTCAGCCTGAGCTCTGATATCGCCTTCAACTATTTTGCCTGTAGCCGGGTCAAGCGGAACCTGTCCCGACGTGTAAATCATGCCGTTTACTTCTATTGCCTGCGAATAAGGACCTACAGCTGCAGGTGCTTTTTCTGTGTGTATTTTTTTAATTGTGCTCATTTTGCTTAACCTCCCTGCTGGATTTGTTTGTCACCTTGAAAATCAAGGGATTATCATTTGATTCGTAAAATCATTATAACATGATTTACAGCCGGCGGGTATGGGAAACAGAATTTTACTGAACCTCGAATCGGGTTTTATCCCGGCCGCCGGATTCCAAATCCCAAATCCCAAGTCTGCAGATGCGGAGCAGCCGGCGAGGCACAGCATCTGATAATCGCCGTCCTGTTTATCTTATAAATCCGGTAATGGTCATTATTAATCAGATTCGGGAAAAGTCATTATTAAACAGATCGGGCAAAAGCCATTATCATTTGAGATTTTCAGTCGATAAATCCGCCGCCTATCACAAAGTCGTTTTTGTAAAAAACGATTGACTGCCCCGGCGTCGGGGCTCGCTGCGGATCTTTGAAAGAAGCCAGCACCCTGCCATCCTCGAGCAGCGACAGAGACGCAGCTGCAGGCTTTGCAGCATAACGAATCTTCGCGCTGATGCCCTCGCTGAGCCATGAACGGAGTTCATCCGGAATCACAGAGCATCCCGAGGCCGCCTGAAAACCCGTCCGGATTCCGAACATTATGTTATCCGACGAACAGACCTCTGTCTTGAAAAGATCGGCGTTGTCTCCCAGCACAACCTGATTCTTAACCCCGTCTATCGCCGTGACGAAGGCAGGCTTTCCCAATGCGATGCCAAGCCCCTTGCGCTGGCCTATCGTATAATTCAGTATACCCTTGTGGCGCCCGAGCACATTTCCGGCGGCATCGACAAAGTCCCCCTCGGGGCTTTCATAACCGCGGCGTTTCAGGAATGCCTTATAGTTGTCTCCGTCATCAATAAAGCAGATTTCCTGGCTGTCCTTCGCCTCTGCGTTTTTCATATCGTTTTTCCTCGCGATTTCGCGGATTTTTTCCTTATCCTCCGCATCGTCCAGCGGGAGAAGCAGCCGCGATATGACCTCCTGCCCCAGCCTGTAAAGCATATACGACTGGTCCTTTTTCTCGCTTGCCGCCCGGCGGATAAACCACCTGCCGGTTTCTGCATCATAAAAAGTCCCCGCATAATGTCCCGTCGCTATGTACTGCGCACCCTCGCTGTCTGCTGCTTCCAGCAGAACCCTGAATTTAATGCCGGGATTGCATATTATGCACGGATTCGGCGTTCTGCCGCATGAATATTCGCTGCAGAAATTGCCGATAATCTTCTCACGGAATTCATCGCTGACATCCCTGTAAATGAATTTTATTCCCAGCTGCCGCGCCGCGGTTTCGGCCTTTTCCCTGCCTGCTGCCGATTTTTCATTGCCGCCGAAGACATCAAAATAAAGTCCTGTGACTTCATAGCCCCTTTCCTGAAGAATCAAAGCAGCGGCGGTACTGTCAACACCGCCGCTCAGCCCCAGAACCACTTTTCTGTTCACCGCCGGAATATTATAATTGTTTATCCTCGTTTCTGAATTGCTGTCCTGATTCGAACTCGCCGCCGGAGCGGGATTGCCGGCTGAACCCGGAGCTGAACCCGAGACCGAACCCGGGGCGGGATTCAGACCGGGAGTTTTGTTATTCTTCTTCATCGATGTCATGGTGATGATCCTCTTCCTCATTCGGGTCGAAGTCTTCAAGACCCGCATATGTTTTACCGTTTTTCACCGCATAATCATAAATCGCCGCCTTTATGGCATGCTCAGCCAGCACGGAACAGTGCAGCTTTACAGCAGGAAGCCCCCCGAGCTCATCGACAATCTTCTGATTCGAAAGCTTCAGCGCATCCTCCACGCTTTTTCCGATAATCATGTCAGTAGCCATGCTTGACGAGGCAATAGCGCTGCCGCATCCGAAGGTTTTGAATTTCGCATCGGTTATGATATCGTTCTCATCGACATTTATCGACATCTGCATCATGTCGCCGCAGACAGGGCTGCCGTAGGTGCCGATTCCGTCAGCGTTCTCAATCTCGCCGACATTGTGCGGATTCAGGAAATGATCCATTACTTTATCGTTATACAGTGCCATTTTTACCATCCCTCCTGTCCCGTTACCGGGGATAATTCTCTGAGTCGTTCAACGATTTTTATCAGTGTTTCAACGACGTAATCAATATCTTCTTTTGTTGTAAAGTCGCCCACGGTGAATCTCACCGTGCCGTTCATTTTTGTTATTGTGATGCCGATAGCCTCGAGCACATGCGAAGGCACCAGCGATTTTGACGAGCATGCCGAGCCGGTGGAGATACTGATTCCGAATGCATCGAGCATCAGCAGTATCGATTCACCCTCGATATAGTCAAATGATACGTTCAGGTTGCCCGGATGTCTCTTTTCACGCGGACCGTTGAGGGTGACGCCGGAAATGTTCGCCTCGATCTGTTCCCAGAGGTAGTCTCTCAGCCTTGTGCTGTGCTCGATATGCTGAGCAAGGTTTGCAGCCGCAAGCTCCGCTGCCTTTCCGAATCCGGCAATGCCGGCCATATTCTCGGTTCCCGCTCTTCGCTTTGTTTCCTGTGCACCGCCGTGCATGAAGTTCGTTATTCTTACGCCTTTTCTCATGTAAAGCGCGCCGGTTCCCTTCGGTCCGTATATTTTGTGTGCCGACATCGACAGGAAGTCGACGCCGAGGTCTTTTACATCGATAGGCACGTTGCCGAGTCCCTGAACTGCATCGGTATGAAAAAGGACACCGTGCGATTCTGCAACGGCTGCCAGTTCTTTTATCGGTTCAATTGTGCCGATTTCATTGTTTACCATCATAATGCTGACGAGAATCGTATCCCTGCGGATGGCTTTTTCGAGTGCTTCCGGTGATACGAAGCCCTCTCCGTCAACGTCAAGATATGTTATTTCAAAACCCAGCTTCTCCAGATACCGGCATGTGTGAAGTATCGCATGATGCTCGATTCTGCTGGTGATGATATGTCTGCCCTTGTGCTTCAGAGCGTTCGCTGTACCTTCAAGAACCCAGTTGTCAGCTTCAGTGCCGCAGGACGTAAAGAATATTTCCTTCGGGTCTGCGTTTATGAGGGAGGCAACCTGTGCCCTGGCCTTATCAAGACCTGATTTCGCATCAAGACCCGCCTCATAGAGACTGGAAGGATTGCCGAATCGTTCGGTGAAGAACGGCAGCATTTCCCTGACGACTTCTTCTTTAACAGGTGTTGTTGCCGAATAATCAAGATATACCTGTTTCATGATAAAACTCCTTTTGTTTTGTACTGCTGTATGTAATAAGTATTGCTGGTTTAATCCGGATCAGCACAGCATAATATCTCTGAAATGATATTTTCTGGGATTATATTATACCAATTTAATTAAGATTGCAATACGTTTCGGGCAATAAATATAATTTTTCCGATAAATTTAGTAGGTTTTAGGAAGAAATGTTGAATTTTCAAGTACTATGAGCATTCAGGATTATAAATTTCTCAAATAATTATCCACGGTAATTGGCAGGAGTAATGGTAAAATGGCGATGCACTTCACATTGAATCAGTGAAGAAGGTCTTCGAAAGAACGGATAAAGATATGAGTAAGCATGCAGAGTTTACAGAGTTCACATGATTTACATAATTAAATTAGAGTTAACGTTCAACCGGAGTATACGTTCAGAGCTTCGGTGTCCGGCGGCAGCCATGCATTTATCGAAAGCAGCTGCCGGGGGCAGTGCGGCCGCCCCTCACATGAAGATTTCGCCTGGAGCCGAAGTTGATTTTTAATTGCCGCCTGTGTCGCCTGATGCAGTTTTAATTCTGCTTTTTATGTCTGTGCTGTTCCTTCTCCTTCTGTATTTCGGCCAGCTCCTCCTCGGTAAGATCCTCGACGAATTTCACTCTGTTCAGGTGGCTTTTGAAGTGTTCTCTGAATTTCTCTATATATTCTTTTCTGAGCTGAGCCTGCTCTTCTTTTTCTTCGTCGGTGAGTCCGTGAGTTTTGGATTTCTTTGCGAGATGATTTATTCTGTCTATTTTTTCTTTTTTAAGCATGTTTTATGTCCTCCGTATTATTGACAGCACGATGTGCCGCAGCTTGATTTTCCGCCAAATAAATGATATCCAATGCCCTCTGCCGTGTCAATAAAAATCCCAAATTAAAGATGACTTTTAGCCCTCACTGTGATAAAATACAAATAATTGGCATGATTTGGGAGGTTTTAAACAAAATGAAAAACTTAGTTATTACAGGCCTCGGAGCAGTGACGCCGATAGGCATCGGTGTTGACGAGTACTGGCAGGGTATTCTTGATATGAAATGCGGAATCAATAAGATTACCAGATTTCAGGACGAAAACGTACCGATTACAATTGCCGGAGAAGTCAAGGGCTTTGATCCTAAGAACTACATGTCACCTAAACTGGCTAAGGAAACAGGGACTTTTATACAGTATGCTTTTGCATCAGCAAAGGAAGCGATAGAGCAAAGCGGTATAGATATAGATGCGGAGAATGACAGAATCGGCATCGTGATGGCTACCGCATTGAACGGTACATCAGAGATTGCAGAGACAGAAGAGGCATATGCAGGCGGCAGGAAAAAAGTCAGCCCGCGTTTTCTGCCTAAGATTCTGGGAAACCTGGGTGCTGCGCAGATTGCAATTGCGTACGGCATACACGGACCGAGCTTTACGGTAAGCACTGCATGCTCATCCGGAGGAGATGCGATATGCATTGCCGCGATGCTTCTCAATTCGGGAGAGGCTGATGTGATGCTGGTCGCAAGCGGAGAAAGCTCGCACTGCCCTATTATAATGTCTACACTGGCACAGGCTAAGGCGCTTTCCAAGAATCCTGATCCTGAAACAGCCTGCAGACCGTTTGATGCAGACCGCAGCGGATTTGTCATGGGTGAAGGCGGCGGTGCCATTGTTCTGGAAACAGAAGAGCACGCTCTGAAGAGAGGTGCGAAGATAATCTGCAGCCTTGCGGGATACGGAAACAACACGGATGCATATCATGTGACATCTCCGAGACCTGACGGAAGCGGTGCTGTCGCATGCATGAAGAGCGCTCTGAGCAAGGCAGGGCTCAAGCCTGAGGATATCGATTATATAAATGCGCACGGGACGTCCACTCCGGTCGGAGATCCTGTTGAGGTGCTTGCGATAAAGACGCTTTTCGGATGGGATGACCCGGACAGCGAGATGCCTGCAGAGCTCAAGGCGAAAATTCCGCCGGTGAGCTCCACAAAGGGAAATACCGGACATCTGATGGGCGCCGGAGGGATAACTGAAGTTATCGCATGCATCAAGGCTATAGAGACGGGAATAATACCCCCTACCCTTAATTATCACACTCCTGATCCGAAATGTGATCTTGATTTCGTGCCTGAGGGTCCGCGAAAGGCAAATGTTGATACTGCGATGTCAAACGCACTCGGATTCGGCGGGCAGAACTCCAGTATCATCGTCAAGCGATACGAGAAGAAATAAAAGCCTTACAGGCTGCAGATCGTATGCTGTAAATCGTATAAAAATGACATAAACAAAAGATACCGCACAGTCAAGTACCTGATGCGGTATCTTTTTTCGTGCGGTATCTTTCGCTTAACGTATATTAATCAGATCAAAAGTAAACAAATAATATCTTAATCCCAAACCTGATATTCAGTTCTGAACCCGGTATTTTATTTCCGGACTATTGAGCCGGCGGCGGGTCCGGCAGGTCACTGTCTGAACCGCGTAATCCGGTTTTAATGCCGTCACCCGAATCCGTGAGCCGGAATCTAACAATCAGCGTCCGAATCTGACAATCATCTTCGTTCCGATGCCCTCGGCGCTTTCCACTTCAATCGTGCCGCCCATCTGTGCAACGGCATGCTTTACAATCGACAGTCCCAGACCGGTTCCGTCAACCTGCTGGTTGTGACTCTCATCCACTCTGAAGAATCTCTCGAAAATCCTGTCTCTGGACTCGAACGGTATGCCGATGCCGGTATCCTCCACGGTGAGCTCTGCGCCCTCCCTCAGATCCGCGATTTTTACAATGACAGAACCGTTTTCTTTGTTGTATTTTATCGCATTGTCGCAGAGATTGAAGATAACCTCGGTGCATAGCGACGGTATTCCGCTGATTTTCGCATGACTGCCGTCAACATACATATTCACGCCCTTCTCTTCTGCCTTGATGGAGAGTCTCTCGACAACATCCTTGGCACATTCCATGAGATCCACTTCGGAAAATTCATCCGGAAGTGAATTCTCATCAAGCTTCGAAAGCTTGATAATATCATCTATCAGCGTGATCATGCGGCTCGATTCATCCTTGATGGTCTTGCCGAACGACTTCACGTCAGCCTGCTTTACAATTCCCTCCGCCATCATATCGGAGACCCCGTATATAGTTGTCAGCGGAGTTTTAAGCTCATGCGAAACATTAGATGTGAACTCGCGGCGCAGCTTCTCGCGCTGTTCCTTTTCGGTAACGTCCATTATTATTATCACGGCTCCGACAACACGGCCCTTTTCTGTGACAGGGTTTGCCAGAATGTTGTAAAATCTGTTCTTGAGCTCGAGCGGCTGCTGGCTGTGTTTTCCGGCAAGGGCATCCTCGGCGGCTGTTCTGAATCCGCGGTTTCTGTTGAGCTCAAATGCGGAGTGAGGTTCCCCGGTGTCACTGCCGCCCAGCAGATTTACAGCTGCAGTATTGTAGGACAGAATTTCCATCTTCGTATCGATAAGCAGGAATCCCTCACTCATGTTTTCGGTTATCGCCATGAATTCCTTCTGTCTTCTCTTCATCGCCTCCATCTGCATATCGATGCGCCTGTTCTGTTCCCTGATTTTCGTCACAAGCGGCGCCAGCTCAGGATAAGGCTCCTCCGCATCCGAATCCTCGGGATTCAGTTCATTTATAGGATTGGTAATCCATCGTGCAGCGCGCTTTGAAATGATATATACCAGTATTATCACCGCAATAAGCATGATGACAAACGGCGCCACTGTTCCCTTGAGAAGCATGCCTACCATGCTCTGCTGCTGAGCAACTCTGACGATGCTGCCGTTATCCAGCTGTTTTGCAAAATATATTGTTTTTGTCGAGAGTGTATCCGAGTATCTTACTGCAAAGGCCTCGCCCTTTTCTGCCGCTTCGGCGATTTCCTCTCTGTCGGCGTGATTGTCCATTTTTGAGACGTCCTTGTAGGAATCAAACAGGACATTTCCGTCGGGGTCGACAAGTGTTATTCTGTTGCTGACATTTCTTATATTGTAAAGCTCGGAAATGTCGTCCTCCGCAATCTGTGCGATGACGGTTCCTTCTTCCTTCAGCTCGCTTTCTATGATTTTGCCGAAATATCCGTGCAGCACGCATGACACGCATAAAACGCAGACTAAAAGCACCGCCGCAGATACTGCCAGGATGCTTCTGAATATTTTTTTAGTCATCGCTTCCTCCTATCTTGTATCCCAGACCGCGGACAGTCTTTATAAGGCTTCCGGCCTTGCCCAGTTTGGAACGGAGCGTTCTGATATGTACATCGACAGTGCGGTTTTCACCGTCAAATTCATATCCCCATATCTTCGAAAGTATCTCATCTCTGGTGAGTACAATGCCCTCATTCTGAAACATGAGGCACAGCAGCTCGAACTCCTTGAACGTAAGAGTCACCTCGCTGCCGTCAACCTTCACAAGATGCTTTGACGGGCAGAGGTAAAGGCTCCCCTTTACATATTCCACAGGGTCGTTGTTTCTGCCGGTACGCCTGAGAAGCGCCTTTACTCTGGAGACCAGCTCCATCGTTCCGAACGGCTTGGCGACATAATCATCCGCGCCGCTGTCAAGACCGAGCACCTTGTCGTATTCGGTGCCCTTTGCTGTCAGCATTATGACAGGCATATCCTTTGTGGCACTGTTCGCTCTAATTTTTTTGAGGATGGAAATTCCGTCTTCCCCCGGCAGCATTATGTCGAGGAGCAGAAGATCCGGATGATGTTTCTTCATAGCCTCCCAGAATTTCTCCGGGTGATCGAAGCCCTCTGCATCCAGCCCCGTATTTTTGAGTGCGTAAATGACAAAGTTTCTTATATTGTTGTCATCTTCAAGAAAATATATCATATCGTTTCCTTTTCCTGCTGTTCACTGTCGCCGGAATACACCTCGGCATTGTCGCCGACATGTTTACCGGTTATGGAGAATATTACCCATTCCGCGATATTTACGGCATGATCGCTTATCCTCTCAAGGTACTTGGCAATCATCAGAATATCGAACAGGTATTCACCGTGTGAACGATCTTCAGTAACAGCATTTATCAGGTCATTTTTTACGTGAATAAATAAATCGTCCACCTCGTCATCTCTGATTATAACATCTTTTGCGATGCTGATGTCTTTTTTTACGAATGAATCGATGCTTTCGGTAACCATTTGTATCGCAGTCTGCGCCATATCCTTTATATGGTCGTGACAGAAGCCGTTTTTTTCGGAATCTGCCGCAGGGTCCATGGTTCTGGTTATTTCTGCTATATCATAAGCCTGATCTCCGATACGTTCCATATCTGAAATCATTTTCAATGCTGATGATATGGTTCTCAGATCCTTTGCCACAGGCTGCTGCTGCAGGAGAAGCTTCAGACAAACACTTTCAATTTCGCGTTCTCTGTCATCGATAACCTCGTCAGTGCTGAAGGTTTTCTTTCTCATCTCGTCGCTGCCGGTTTCAAGCGCCTTGACTGCATATGTTATCGCCTCTTCGCAGAGTGCTCCCATATCTATCAGCATGACGTTGAGCCTTTCCAGCTGTTCATCAAATTTAACACGCATCAGCCAAACCTCCCTGTAATGTAATCTTCTGTACGTTTGTCCTCAGGCATTGAGAACAGTTTTTCTGTATCATTGAATTCAACCATGTCGCCCAGCAGGAAGAATGCGGTTTTGTCGGATATTCTTGCAGCCTGCTGCATATTGTGAGTAACCATGATTATAGTGTATTTTTCCTTGAGCTCCACAGCCAGATCCTCTATCTTGGATGTGGATATCGGGTCGAGTGCGGATGTCGGCTCGTCCATGAGGATAACCTCAGGCTCAACAGCCAGAGCTCTGGCTATGCACAGACGCTGCTGCTGACCGCCGGAAAGTCCGAGCGCGCTTTTGTTCAGTCTGTCTTTCACCTCATCCCATATAGCAACATCCTTCAGTGATTTTTCGACAATTTCGTTCAGCTTTGACTTTGAATGGATGCCGTGTGTTCTCGGACCGTATGCTATATTGTCAAAAATGCTCATCGGGAAAGGATTCGGCTTCTGGAAAACCATCCCGACTCTTTTTCTGAGCTTGTTCACATCCATCTTTCCGTAGATATCCTCATTGTCAAGTCTGACAGATCCTGTGATTCTGCATCCTGCCACCAGGTCATTCATGCGGTTCAGTGTCTTGAGAAGTGTGGACTTGCCGCAGCCCGACGGTCCGATAAATGCCGTGATTTCTTTTTCCTGTATATGAAGGTTTATATTCTTGAGAGCTTTAAAATCACCGTAAAAAAGCTCCAGATTCTCTATTGTGTATTTATCCATATTGTTACCTCGTCGCCAGCTTCTTTGCTATAAAGCTTGAAACCGCATTGATGATTATTACTAATACCAGCAGAACTACTGCCGTAGCATATGCCTCATTCGTGTAAAGCCCTTCGGAAAGCAGTGCATACATGTGAACCGAAAGTGTTCTTGCCGAGTCGAAAAGGCTTCCCGGAACCTGTGCCACGGTTCCCGCTGTAAATATCAGCGCAGCACTTTCTCCCACGATTCTTCCTATTGCCAGTATAACGCCGGCAAGGATTCCCGGCACAGCACTCGGAAGTATTATCCTGAATACCGTTCTGAGCTTTCCTGCTCCGAGACCGAAGCTTCCTTCTCTGTAGGAATCCGGAACTGATATCAGCGCTTCTTCTGTTGTTCTGATTATCAGCGGCAGAATCATTATCGCCAGTGTCACCGCACCTGCCAGCAGTGAATAGCTCCAGCCGAGGGTAATTACGAACAGTATATATCCGAACAGACCGTATACTATTGACGGGATTCCCTGAAGTGTTTCTGTGGTAGTCCTGATTACCTTGACGAGCTTACTGCCGCGCTTTGCATATTCGACCAGATAAATTGCCGAAAAGATACCTGTCGGCACCGCCATCAGAAGCGTCAGCACTGTGATATATATCGTGCTTATTATCGCCGGCATCATGGACATGTTGTCTGTATTGTATTCCCATGCGAACAGTTCCGGTTTAAGATTAACCACGCCCTTTGCCAGTATGTATATTATCAGAGCAAAAAGCACTGCTGTCGTAATAACCGCGGAAAGAAGCACCAGAATTCTCACAATCAGTGAGCCGGGCTTGCTTTTGTATGTGAGCCAGAACTGCTCCATATAGCTGCCGCCTTTTTTTTCTGTGCCGCCGGTGTTTCCGTTCCGACTGCCTCCGTTTGCCGCACGGCCGCTGTTTTGTGCAAAACTGCCGTTTTCTGCAAAGCTGCTGTTTGTCTTTTTATAGCTGCTGCTGTTTTCCATCAGTCGGCCCTCCTTTTAAGTGCCATAAACGAGAGGTTTATGATCAGTATGAATACAAACAGCACTACCGCCGTTGCAATCAGTGCTTCTCTGTGAAGACCTGATGCGTATCCCATCTCGAGCACTATATTTGCTGTAAGGGTTCTTACGCCCTGCGTGAGACCCTCCGGCATGATGGCCTGGTTGCCGCATACCATTACTACTGCCATTGTTTCTCCGATAGCTCTTCCTATGCCGAGTATGATACCGGCCATAATGCCCATTTTCGCTGCCGGAAGAACTGCGCGGAATATGCTTCTTTCTTTTGTCGCGCCCAGTGCGAGTGAACCCTCGTAATACTGCTCCGGTACCGCTCTGATATTTGATTCCGATACACTTATTATAGTCGGAAGTATCATTATGCCCAGAAGTACTGAAGCCGTAATCAGTGATTTGCCGCTGCCCCCGAGTGTGTTCTGAACTATCGGCACTATTACCATAAGTCCGAAGAAGCCGTAAACTATCGATGGTATTCCTGCGAGAAGATCCACCGCCGGCTTGAGTATCCTGTAAAGCTTCGGCGGACAGTATCTTGCCATGAATACGGCGCAGAGAAGACCGATCGGCACACCTATGATGATTGCGCCCACCGTTACGTAGATGCTGCCTATTATCATAGGGAACACTCCGTAAAGGTCCTGATTCGGCTTCCATGAATCGCCAAGAAGGAAATCGGATACCCCGATTTCCTTTATAGCCGGTACGCCGCTTGCGAACAAGAATACACATATGAGGATTACCGCAAGTATGGAAACACATGCCGCTGCCAGAAAGACTATCTTCATGATGTTTTCGCTGTATTTTCGCATTTTCTGTACCTGTTATTCTTTCTTGATTTGAGTAATCTGTTTTTAAATCAGAATCAGTTTCGGTTCTGCCGAGACCGGAGCCGGTCCGGTGTTTCAGGATTCCCGATTTTACCGAGGTCTCTGATTTAATCAAATCGACCGATTCGCATTTTCAGCTCAATCGGTCGATTCTGTAAGAAATCTTAATTATTTTACGTCAGCCCAGTTTGTGATTTCGCCGATGAATATGTTCATTATCTGTTCTGTGCTCAGATCTTCAACTGAGTTTTCAGTGTTTACGATAACTGCTATTCCGTCAAGTGCGATTTCCTGGCTTGTAAGTCCTTCTGAAGCTTCTTCATCCTCGAGTGCTCTTGAAGCCATACCTATGTCACATACGCCTTCGATTGTGCTCTGGATTCCTGCGCCTGAACCTGTCTGCTGGATTTCAATAGTTACGCCGCTGTTGAGTTCCTTGTATTTGTCAGCAAGTACTTCCATTACCGGTGAAACTGAAGTTGAACCTGCGAGAGTGATAGTTCCTTCAAGACCGCTTGCCTTGTATTCTTCTGCATTTTCGTTGGCTGCGATGTAACCTTCTTCTTCAATGATTGACTGTCCGTCTGAGCTCATGATGAAGTTGATGAAATCCTGAGGAAGCTCTCCGACTTCGCCCTTTGTTACGATGTTGAAAGGTCTCTGAAGCTTGTAGTCGCCGCTCTTTACATTGTCAACGCTTGCTTCAACGCCGTCAACCTTTACTGCCTTTACTGTATCGTCCAGGGAACCCAGTGAAATATATCCGATCGCTGCATCATTTCCTGCTACAGACTGAGTAACAACTGAAGTGCTGTTTGAAATCTCAGCAGTATCTACTGTTCTGTCAACGTCATCCTGAAGAATTCCTGTCAGCTCGGTGAAAGCATCTCTTGTACCGGAGCCTTCCTCTCTGGAAATTACTGTGATGTCCTTGTCGCTTGTGTCGCTGTCGCTGCTGCTGCTTCCGCTTCCGCAGCTTGCCAGTGAGAACATCATCACTGCCGCCAGACTTAATGTAAGAACCTTTGCTAATCTGCTCTTTTTCATTTTTTTACATCTCCTTTGTTTCTTTTGATCTTTTGTTTTTCTGATCTGATTTGTTTTTTTCTCTTTCGTATGTTTTGTATTATAAGGAGCAAATGTTAAATACAAAATCTTATAAAGGTTAAATCTGTGTAAAACGTTTAACATTCCGGAAATGACTGTTCACATAAGAACCGCGGCGGATTCAATACCGGTAGCTTCAGGCAATACTGAGAGCCCGGACAACGGTGAAATCCGCAGAATTTCAGCCGGCAGAAGAAGAACTGCAGCGCAGGAATCACAGTGCAGAAAATGAAACGGGCGCCGCCAGGCGCATATAAAAAAGAGCCCCCCGTTTTCAGGAAAGCTCTTGTCTTCTGTAATCTGTATGTAAATTGTCTGTCTGCACCGTATATGTCTATACGCCGCGCATAATTATATCATCCCGTTTATTTCTCGGGTTCGTATTCAAATGTCGGCATCGGCTGCAGCTTGAAAAGATTCCTTGCATGCATGCCGTCAATCTTGGCTTTTGTCTCGGCATCCTCGCATACGCCCTCTCTTATATATTTATCGAGCACTGCATATGTAAAGCCCAGGTTATCTTCATCCGTAAGTCCGCACAGACCGTCGATAGGCACTTTTTCCACAAAAAGATCCGGGAGTCCGGCAGCTCTTCCGATTGCCTTGACTTCCTGCACTGTGAAATGCGACAGCGGACTGAAGTCTCCGGCACCGTCACCGTATTTTGTATTGTATCCTACCCAGTCCTCAGAAAGATTGCACGTATTTGCCACTCTGCCGTTTACACTCTGTGATACCGCATAAAGTGCAGCCATTCGAAGTCTCGGAGGAAGGTTTACCTTTGCCTGGCCGTCAAATGAGTCAAAATGCTTCAGCATCTCTCCCACCATTCCTTCATATGCGTCTTTTATATTAACTACGATACCTTCTATACCGAGATGTTCAACGAGCTTATGTGAAACATCTATGTCAAACTGTTCGCCGTTAGGCATCATTACACCGAGAACCCTGTCTTTTCCGAGGGCCTCGACACACAGAGCTGCGACAACCGAGCTGTCCTTTCCGCCCGAAAGACCGACAACAGCCTTGCAGCCCTTACCGTTTTCCTCGAACCAGTCTCTGATCCACTTTACAATATCATTCTTGGATTTTTCCGCATTAAACATAAGTATCACCTCTTATCTATCTGTTATTTTCTGCACACTTCCTTATTTCAGTATACTGTGCGGCATTATCCGCAGCACATAGCCTGCCGGTGCAGAATGTTTAATGGCTGAAACACTTTAATCAATATTCTAACAGGATTTTCATTTTCATGCAAGCTGTTGAAGCCGCGCCGATGCAGTGATATAATATGTTTTAGGAAATTTCAGACAAATCATGCATAATTATGGAGAGTACAACATGAAAAAAACAAATGACAAATCCGTAAGCAGCGAAAAAATCGATATACCGGGGCTTTACAGACTGAAAAGGAAGGACAGAGAAAAGCTTATTCTTACTTTTCTCGATGCGTTCGATGAATATCCCAAAATGCTTAAGATATTCCCGGAGAAGAGAAAAAGGCTCCTTGCGCTGGAAGCCACTCTGCGGTTTTACACATCATACGATCTGACATACGGTGCGGGCTTCAGCCTGGATGAGAATATTCATGAGGCGATTGTGCTGCTTTACTCAGAAAAAATGGAGCCTTCGTTCCTTAAATATCTCGCTGCCGGAAGCTATGGCAGAGAATACAGACGCGTGCTCAGCAAGCTTTCTCCGGAGGACAGGAAGCTGCGCGAGGCACTTTTTGATGAGCTTGAATATCTGGAAAGAAACATGGAATTTCCGGAGAAGTACATCTATGCGGATTTTCTCGGCATGGAAAAGGCGTATCAGCATCAGGGCCGCGGTCACAGAATCATGGAGCAGGTATGCAGATTCGCGGACAAGGTCGGACGCCCCATTGTGCTGTTCACAAATACTGCGGATGATATAAAATTCTATCACAGCCTGGGTTTTGAGACCATAGGGGAAACATCATCCGAAAAATACGGTTTCGTCAACACGTATGTTCAGTATAACAATCGTACGGAATAACAGCAGAATAATAATCTCACGGAAATATAAACCGCACACAGGCGCTGCGGGGAGAGCAGAATTTCAGAACTGCTCTCCCCGTTTAATTTCAAAGATGTTGTTTTATTTTGTTTCAGAGGTGTTATCCTGCCCTGCTTCAGGAATGCTGTCCTGCATGACTTCAGAGCTGCTGTTCTGTCTGCAGTTCACGCAGCAGTGCTTTGATCACGGCTCCGGAATTTATTTTAAAGGCTTCAATCGGCTGTATCTGGGCCATTACAGGCTCCCAGTATTTTTCGACATATCTGTCAAGCATCTCTTTTTCGGTCAGCCCCTCGTTCTTCATGCCGCGCACATATTCCAGCTTGCTGCGGCATTCTTCCTCGAACATCTGCCAGTATCTGCTGCTGAAATCCTCAGGCAGCATCCCGAAATGCGGCAGAGACAGATATTCGGCATTGCATGACTTGCATTTTTTCAGGGAAGTCATCGCGTCGCTGTAGCTTTTGAGTATCGGTGTATGCACATGAACCGTGTTTTCCATAAGTCCGGTGCTTTCACTTGTAAAGAGCAGTCTGCACGGCTCGAAGAAATAGCTCATGGAGCAGTCGGTATGCCCTTTTGTCTCTATCGCGGTTACAGTTTCTCTGCCGAGAGATATTTTTTCACCGTCTGCCAGAACTCTGTCCGCTGCCAGACCCTCCACAGGGATTTCTTCGGTGCTCTCCGAGTCGTAAAGCTCGCGTGCGGTTGTTCCGAGCTCCTTTATGAGCTTTCGGGCGTTAGGCCTTCGGAGAATCTCAGCGCAGTGCCTGCTGGCATATACCACTGCATCAGGAAATGCGGCCTTTACATATGGAAGCGCACCTATATGATCGTAATGTGAATGACTCAGCAGCACGATGTCGAGCGTATCACGCCCGTGTGCCGCCAGTGCATTCCTCAGGTTAGTCACCATCTGTCTGCCGCAGTACGCCATGCCGCAGTCATAAAGCGCGGTCTTTTCGCTTCCGAAAATCAGCAGCGCCTCGCCGCCGTTTCCCGCCGTGACGCGCTGTATGTCCATCGGAAAAGCAAATCGGTCGTAATCTGCACCGAACACATTGAAGGCAGCGCCGCCGAATACAGTGCTTCCGGAATCAGCCGCACTGCTCTGTCCGGCGGTCATGCCGCTGCGGCATGCATCAGAAGAGTCGCGGCCGGCGGCTTCCCTGCTGTTTTCGGGCTGCGCACCGCTGAGCTTTTTATCATTGTCTGTTATTATTTCAGTCATAATGTTCACCTTCACAATGCTCGTTTTTTAGTTGAATTCGTCCGGAAGTGCGCCTGTGTAATCGTCTCTCAAGTCATCAGAAAATCCGGACTCCCTGTCGTCCGGTGAAAATACAATCGTTCCGTCATTTTCATCCTCGGCTTTGGCAAGATCTGAAAACGGCACTGTATAGCTGTCAAGGTCATAATTCAGTGCATTTTCAAAATTGTAGCGGTATTTGTCACCGCCCAGCTTTTCCACGCGGTATGCAGTCACCGCATCTCTGACACAGGTATAGACCGGTGCGCCGCCGTCTTCCGGAGACATTTCAACCTCTGAATCTTCCGAATACCAGTTCCTGAATTTGTGAAATTCATCTGTGAATCTGCGCATATCGCTGTCGTCTTCAGCTGCAGCAATCAGTCCCGTGAGGCTGAGCTTTATCTGGTGAAGCAGCGAGAAAATCTCCCCGGAATCTTCAGGCATTCCGTCCAGAATGTCTTCAAAGAAATCGTTGAGCAGCTCTTCGATCATAGTGTTATCGGCCTCGTCAAAAAGTCTGTACATAGCCTCCTGCTCAATGTATTCCTCACTTTCAATCATGTCCGCCATAGCTTCAAAATATTCAAATTCGCTCCCGTCCGCAAGGTCGAGATATTCTAAAAGTTCTTCATAATTCATGTAAATCACACTCCGTTTCAATGCTGAGCTGTTTATGCCTGTTTGTTGTCTGATTTCTTTTGTGATGCCGGCCTGCCGTCTGATTCATTCTGAGCTGCCGGTTTGCCGTCTGTTATGCCGGAAATCAGGTTTCCAGGTCGAAATTCTTGAATTTCACTTTTCTGTTTTCGCTTTCGTCCGCAAAAATATTATCTATCATATTGATGAAGTTTTCCGAAAGGTCGCTGGCATAAAATGTGTTTTCAAATGTCGGGTTTTCGGCAAGCATATCTTTTTCTCTGAGCACATCATATATCGTATCCGCCATTATGCTGGACGGATTCACTATCTTCAGATGGGGATAAATTCTTCTGATGTTTCGGCAGATAAGCGGATAATGCGTGCACCCGAGTACAATCGTATCGAGATTATTGCCGTATACGAAATCATCCATGTAGTATTTGATAGTCAGATCCATGATATCATTCTCTATGATTCCTTCTTCTATCAGAGGCACGAACGCAGGACATGAGGTTTCAAAAATCTTCACGCTGCTGTTGTATTTTCTGATTGATTCCTCATATGCTCTGCTGGCGATTGTAACCTTGGTGCCTATTATTCCCACCCTGCTCTCATCAGTTCCGTGCTCAGCAATGCTGCGCGCCGCGGGATTGATAATCCCGAGAACAGGTATCTGCGGAAATCTGCGCCGCAGATCCTCAAGGCACGTCGAGCTTACAGTGTTGCATGCGATGACTATCATTTTCACATTGTTTTTTACAAGAAAATCCGCAATCTGCATTGAAAAGTTTTTTATTGTCGAGATTGCTTTTGAACCGTACGGGGTTCTGGCTGTATCGCCGAAATAGATCATTTTCTCATCGGGCAGCTTTTTCATGAGCGGCGGTATGCAGGTGAGACCGCCGAGACCCGAATCAAAAAAGCCTATAGGTCTGTTATCCATTGATTTGTATCCCCTTTCTGTATTATAAAGCTCTGCGTATCCGAATGCCGGAGCGGCTGCTGAATACCACCCGGGTGCAGGCTTTTATTTTCATACTTTTTATAGTATAATAATGTTATTTCATTGTTGTTCAGGCTGAAACCCATATCAGCTTATTATATAATATTACTTTTGCAAAGTAAATCACAACGGAGCTTCTTATCCGATTTAAATATAAGGAATTCCGGGAAAGAAGGCATAAAATGAACTCAAAAGAACTTAAGACACGAGATCAGATTGACAAGAAATACAAGTGGAATATCGAGGCAATGATTCCCGACGATTCTGTTGTGGACAGTGATCTTGACAAAATCGCAGAACGTGCGGAGCAGTACGCCGCAGAATATGCCGGCAGACTTGCGGAAAGCGCTGCAGGTCTTTTGAAAGCATTCAAAGACCGCGATTCAATATGGATGGATCTTGAAAAAATATTCGTATATGCACGCATGAGACGTGATGAAAACAATGCAGAGAGCAAGTATCAGGCGATGACAGGCAAATGCGGAGCAGTGATAGCCAAGGTGTCCGCCGCCATGGCATTTTTCACGCCGGAGCTTCTCTCAGCTCCTGAGGAAACTATTCTGGGATATATCAATCAGGAACAGGGACTCAGAGAATATGAATTCGCCATCAGAGACACGCTTCGCCAGAAAGCGCATGTTCTTTCCGGAGCTGAAGAAAATATTCTTGCACAGATGAGCGAGGTCACAGGCGCTACGAATGACATATTCACGATGTTAAACAATGCTGACATCAGATTCGGTTCTGTAACCGGAGAAGACGGTCAGCCGGTCGAGGTTACTCACGGCAGCTACATCAAGCTCATGGAAAGTCACAGCAGAGACGTGAGAAAGGCCGCCTACAATGCGGTTTACGATTCCTACAAGGCGCTGATAAACACTATTGCGTCATGCTACAACTACAATACCAAGACCGACGCAGTCAGTGCCGGGATCAGAAAATATGAATCCGCGAGAGCTGCGGCTCTTTCAGGCGACAATATTCCGGGCGAGGTATATGACAATCTTGTGTCCGTCGTCAATGAATATCTGCCGGTTCTTCACCGATATACCGCGCTCCGCAAGAAGCTCCTCGGTCTCGATAAAATGTACATGTATGATATGTATGTGCCGCTTATTGAGATTCCGGATGACTATGTTCCTTATGAAAAAGCGCTCGACATCATGCGTACGGCGCTGGCACCTCTGGGCAGCGAGTATATTTCCAAGATGAATGAGGGAATATCCCAGGGCTGGATAGATGTATACGAAAACAAAGGCAAGACAAGCGGTGCGTACAGCTTCGGCAGCTATGACAGCTATCCGTATATCCTTCTCAACTATACGGATACTCTGAAGGATGTATTCACGATAATACATGAAATGGGACATTCGATGCACTCACGCTACACAAGAGACAATCAGCCGTATATATACGGAAGTCACTCGATATTCACAGCCGAGGTCGCATCGACCGTAAACGAATCGCTCCTGATGAAGCATCTGCTCAGCAATGAAACAGACAAGGAAATGCGTAAATATCTGCTGAATCTTTATCTTGAGGAATTCAGAACGACATTGTTCAGACAGACCATGTTCGCCGAGTTCGAGGATATGGCTCACAAGGCTGTTGAGGAGGGCCAGGTTCTTACCGCCGACGGAATGTGCGAGTGGTACGAGGAGCTCAACGCGAAATATTACGGCGATGCAGTCGAAAAAGACGACACCATAAAATACGAATGGGCCCGCATACCGCATTTTTACAGTGCGTTTTACGTATATAAATACGCAACGGGCTACTCTGCGGCGACGGCAATCTCAGACAAGATACTTACAGAGGGACAGCCGGCAAGAGATGCCTATATAGAGTTTCTCAAGACCGGCGAATCAGACTACCCTATCGAGCTGCTCAAGATTGCAGGTGTTGACATGAGCAGTCCGGAGCCTGTGAGAAAAGCTATGGAAACATTCGAGAGCCTGCTGGATGAATTCGAGAGCCTGCTGTAAAGACGCATAAATCAAAAGAATATTCAATTTCGGAGGGCGATTCATATGAGCAGAAGCCATATTAATATTTTTACAAACGGAACCGACATTTCACTGGAAACACAGGCCATGCTGACAAAAAAACTCAATGACAGGGGCTATTCTGTAACGGAGGAATTTTCAGGTGATGATACGGAGCTGATAATCTGCATAGGCGGTGACGGCGCACTGCTCAGAACAGTGCATTCATGCAGGTTCCCGAGCTGCCCCATAATCGGAATAAATACAGGGCATCTGGGGTTTTTCCAGGAAATATCACTCGATACCATCGACAAGTTCATTTCGGATTATGAAGACGGGCAGTACACCATACAGGAACTGAGCACCGTAAAGGCCGTTGTCACGAAAAACGACGGCGTTGAGCATGAACATCTCGGGCTCAATGAAATAATTATAAAAGGAAGAGAATCCTATTCGGTTCACCTGGATATTTCCATAGATGACCGTCCGATAGAGCGGTTCAGCGGCGACGGTATACTCGTGGCAACGTCGGCCGGGAGCACGGCATACAATTATTCACTCGGCGGATCCATCGTTGATCCGCGCCTGAAGCTGCTGCAGGTGACGCCTATCGCCCCGATGAACACCACGGCATATCGCTCCTTTACATCCAGCATACTGCTCCCCGCAGAACTTTCGCTGGGAGTCATTCCTGAAAGCAGTGAAATCAGGTTATTCATACAGAATGACGGTATTCTGACAAGCTACTCTGATATCAGGCAGATTAGAGTGTTGATCTCGGATACAACAGTCCATCTGATGCGGTTCAAGGACTATTATTTCTGGGATAAGGTAAAGAGCAAGTTCCTGTAAAGCGCAGACAGATTCAACATGCGCGGACTTTTTCGAGGAACTGATCCGCTCAGGATATGCAGGTCTGCCTGAGATGTGCACATCCGCGGTAAAATAATTTTGAAAGGCAGAAAAAGATAATGGCAGATTTTACACATACAGTCACCCCCGAGGATGAGGGACTGGAGCTGAAGGAAATAATGAGAAATCACTTCGATTTTTCCGCAAGACTCAGGAATCGCATAAAGCGCGAGAAGCTGGTGCTGCTTAACGGCAGCAGGGCTCAGGGATGGTTCAGACCGGCCGCCGGCGATATTATAAAAATCACTCTTCCGGACGAAAAGAGTCATTTCGAACCTCAGAACATACCTCTTTATCCTGTATTTGAGGACGACGATCTTCTCATAATAAACAAACAGCCGGGCCTTATCGTTCATCCGACAAAGGGACACCCCTCCGGAACTGTTGCGAATGCTCTTATGTATTACATGGAACAGACGAATCAGTCGTTTAAGATCCGGTTTGTGAACAGACTTGATATGGATACGTCAGGTCTGCTGGTGATAGCAAAGAATTCATACTGTCAGAACGACTATACACATCAGATGAAGGCGAATACGGTCAGAAAACGATATGTTGCTGTTGTCAAGGGGATAGTCGAATCAGATTCAGGCACGATTGACATTCCTATCGGCCGTCCGGATCCGGAAAATGTCAGACGGGGCGTGATGGAAAACGGCTCGCCGTCTGTAACGCATTACAGAGTGCTCGAGCGCTTTGCACGAATGGGATATACGTTTGTCGAGCTCCTGCTGGAAACCGGCCGGACGCACCAGATTCGTGTTCATATGTCTCATATCGGGCACCCGGTTCTCGGTGACTGGCTTTATGGAGGAGATAATGTGGCTCTGATTGAGAGACAGGCTCTTCACGCTGCCAGCCTTTCGTTCACGCATCCTATCACGAAGGAAAAGCTGCATATCGAGGCTCCGCTGCCGGAGGATATGCAGAATGTACTTGACCGGCTGGTTTAACAGAGGCCTGAGTATTCAGCCCGTATTGACAGGCTTATTCCGCCGGCCGGCACAGATAAGCGGAGTTTAAATGTTTACCCTGTGCTGCCGGCGCCGGTTGTTATTTCAGGTATAGATAAATTTAAACCGAATGGCGGCGCCGGTTATTATCTCAGGCAGGGATAGCTGCAGACAGCGGCCGGCGTCGGTTTTTATTTCAGAATCTCTTCGATTGTTTTCTTCTTCAGCTCGCTGACCAGGATGTTCTGTATCCTCTCGATTTCTCTGTGAACCTTGCACGGCATGCTGTCCGGATTCCGCTCGCAGTCGGTTTTCATGCAGTGAAGAATCGCCATATCACCCTCCGTGATGCTCACTATATCATAAAGCGTCAGCTCGCTCAGCGGTCTGCTGAGATAGTATCCGCCGCGGTTGCCGCGCTCTGATTTCACCAGTTCGGCCATTTCCAGCTCCCGCAGTATTTTATATGCAAAGGCCTTCGGGATATTTTCCTCCAGGCATATTTCTCTGACATTGTGCACTTTTCCATCCTGTAAAGCCCTGCATATACGCATGGCGTAGTCGCTTCGTTTTGTTATCAGCATTTTTTTATTCTCCAGATTGTTTATGATTTTATAGTTGAGGCAGGACATTCGCAGCTGTCTTATCAGCGGCTGCCGGCTGAGTTTTTCGCAGCTGTCCTCATCAGACTGCGGACCGGGCGCTCGAATCAATACTGAATCAGAACGTGCGGTATACATTCCCTGCCTGAGGTTCACTGCCGGTTTTATATTTTATCAGTTCACTTACGGTCACAGTCTGATATCCGTTTGCCTTGAGCCATGGTACGATGAGCTCAACCGCGTCAGCGGTAGTCTCGTATATCGAATGCATCAGTATGATTCTGCCGTCAAGATTCGATGCACCGGAGACGCTCTCAAAAATCTTCTGCCCGTCCTTATTTTTCCAGTCAAGCGTGTCCACGGTCCACATAATCACAGGCAGACCTGAAAGGCTGTTAACCGTTTCATTTGTCTCACCGTAGCACGGCCTGAAAACAGTCGGATAAGCACCGGATACATCTTTTACTGCCGCATTTGTATCCGAAAACTGCCGGCTCAGCTCTTCCGCCGTGAGCTTTGTCAGAAGAGGATGATTCCACGAATGACTTCCTATCTCACAGCCGATGTCGCGCGCGGTCTTTACATTATCGGGATATGTGTATACGCGGTTTCCGAGATAGAAAAACGTAGCCACTGCCCCATTGCTTTTGAGGCACTCCAGAATTCTTGTCTCCGCTTCGCCTCCCGGACCGTCATCAAACGTCAGCGCCACCATCGGCTTCGCCGGATCTGTATACCTTTCCAGTATGCTTTCCCGAAGCACACCGCCAAGCTCCGAGGCCGGTATTCCTGCGCAGATAATACCCTTTGATTTCTTAAGGATTGTTCCCTCATCAAAGTAAAATGTCACACCTTCATCTGTCAGCGTATATTCGGTGAAATTGCTTTCATCGGCAGTCACATAATTCTGCCAGTTTTTTTTCAGTTCACTTTTCTTGTACTGCCGTCTGAAATAATCAGTCAGATATGAGGAACATACCTGACTGAAATTTTCTCTGAAAATCTGCATTGCCTCAAGCTGACTGCCGGTTTCTGCCGAAAACTGGTATGTGTGTATGTGTGATTCGGTTCTTTTCATGTCTTTGCCGGTCTCGCAGCTGCTTTCGTCGTATATCGCCAGACTCACCGCGCCGCCGGACGACCGGTAAACGCTTGACTTCAGAAGCAAAGCGCGCTCGGCAGGTCTGTACAGGTGTCTCTCTTTTTCTGCCTTCTGCTTCCGCACAGCTTCAGCTTCTGAGGATTCATCGATGAACTGCTGCTTTATTTCAGTTATTTTCTGTTCCCGCAAAGCTGCAGCTGCCGTGATGCTGCAGTCGTCGTGCTGATAAGCGAATGAAACCGGGCTGCTGTAGTCATACTCGGTCGACACATCGCCGGACACAGAAAAATTCTGCGTTTTCTGCAGCTCGCCGTCGGCAAATTCCCGGAATTCCTCCGGGTTCTGATATACATTCGTGGAATAATGTGCAGTGATTGCTGCAAACGATACCGCTGCGATGACTGAAAGAAAGACAGTGAAAATCACAAGATTTTTTGTCTTTAGTTTTTTTCGTTTTCTGCTTCGGCGGCCGGTTCTCCTATTTGCAGTCCGGCGTCTGTATGTACTGTCGTTTTTCTTATTTGAAGTCCGACATCTGTATGTGCTGCCGGTTTTCCCGTTTGAAGTCCGGCGTCTGTTCGTGCTGCAGTCCCCTTCAAGTGCCGCTTTCATCCATTCGTCCGGCTGATGGTTCAGCCGGCTGCCCGATGCGCTGCATCGCCCTTCTCTGCTGTTCATTTAATCTCTTTCCCTTCTTTTCCCGTTAGTGTACTATTATTATACACTTAGATGTATGATTCACACAAGCACCTGCATGGGGGTTTTACAATTATATCTGTTAATGTTACAATATGTTCCGTGAAGAATTCCATGCTGCAGCGCAGCAAGTAAAATGAAAAGGAGAATAAACCCGAAATGAAAAAATTTTTAGATGAATTCAAAACATTTGCCATGAGGGGCAATGTGCTCGACATGGCAGTCGGCATCATAATAGGCGCAGCTTTTACATCAATCGTGACATCCCTTGTGGATGACATTCTTTCGCCGATTATAGGACTTCTCGTGAAGGTGGACTTTAACGATCTCGCTGTAAATATCGCAGGTGTCGACCTCAGATACGGCGCATTCATAATGACCGTGATCAATTTCCTCATAGTTGCGTTCGCACTTTTTGTTATTGTAAAGGTGCTCAATACAGCCAGAAATATCGGCAAGGGCAAAGAGGATGAACCGGAAGAGCCTGAGACAAAGGAATGCCCGTTCTGCAAGAGCGAAATTCCTGTGAAGGCCACAAGATGTCCTCACTGCACATCGCAGCTAGAAGAATAATGTAATGTGAAGATCTGATATAATTTATCGAAAATAAACTGCGGCGCAGTGTCTCGGACATATGCGCCGCTTTAATTTTAAAGATTTTTCACTTTTTTAAGGCAGAATCAATCCGACTGATATCCCGGAAAAAATTTCACACTCTCAGTTTCACATTCAAGAGCTAATCCCAATCGGATTCGGAGAACGGATTTATCCAGGATGTAGTGTGATTTATGCCCACGCTTTTCATTCCGTACACCATACCATAATCGAACATTGCTGCCAGCCCCTCGAAGTATCGCGCAAGATTTACATAATTCTCGCATACAGAAGTGTCTAGTATATACGCACAGAACTCCCGAAGCCTGCTGTTCAGGGTCCTGTTCTCTTCGCTGCCGCGTCCGATACCGATATAATCCATAACATATGCGGCCATTTCAGGATATCCGCCCGCCATCGTAAGTGCAGGGATTATGCCCGTCGCTTTCAGAGCAGGCCAGTCCTCGTTCCACTTTGCTGCCGCTCCGATTCCTGCAAAGGCGCACAGAATCGGAACAGTGCGGATAAATTCGTTTACGTCTGCGATTTCCGCTTTCAGATCCTCAAAGACAGATGCGCATACAGTGTTTTCCTGCATCATTATTTCCGGAATGTACGGAAAATCATTTGACGAGTATTCTGTTGATGAATCAGTCTCAAGAAAAAAAAGCAGATATTTTATCCTGTCCTCTGTAACAAATCTGCCGGTGCATTTATCCGTTGTATCCGGACTGAAATCATTACGGGTACTGCAGGCAGGATGTTTTTTACTCCCGCTGCAGGTCTGCCATACCATGTAAATTTCTTCATCATTCAATCCCAGCATTTTTCCGGAATGAGCAATCGGTTTGAAAGACTGCACAAACAAAGGATGCTTTTTTATTTTTCTTAACTCTCGTTTTTCCTTCCAGCTGAGTGCCATTGCCTTGTTCCCTTCCCTTTTAAAATTCTTCGCCGATTCTCTGAAACTTCCCACACCGGAATGGCGTGCTGAACATTGAAAATTCAATTTGGGTGTGGGAAGTTTTAGTTGAAAAACTACTCGAATGTGGTCTTGTTTTAATGTCAATTTTTACATAATAATCATTTTTCGCCATTGTCAATCTCCTTTAACACATGTTTAACGAATTCCTCGTCAAGTCTCATATCATATTTTTCAAAATGATATATTTCCTCATCATCCCAGAAGTATTTACCATCCGAATACGCGTATGTCGGTAAGTGTGTATTTTCTTTTTTTACAAAGTCTTTAAGTGTCGAACAACGAGTTCCAGCAAAGAATTTTTCATTTTTTAGGTACTGTAGAATTTCGTCTTTTCGTTCTGCCTTGAAATCTATATTATCTAGTAACGATAAATCCCCACCCTTTGGGAGCTCTTTATAATTGCATATCAGTCTATTCGTTTCCTCACTCATTTTTTCTTTGGTTCGAATTTTTTGAATCCAGTTGGAAAGCCTTTTGTGTTCGTTCCTACCGTAATTGTTTCCCCTCTAAAATAGGCTACCCCCGTTGGTGCATATACGTTCACTTTTAATTTATTAGCTAATTGCTGTGCAAAGCAATTACCATCTTCCCCTGGTTTGCCTGTGCTGCAAGATATCAACCTAATAT
>CAVECM010000012.1:0-70943 GCA_963614095.1 Bacteroidaceae bacterium | reverse complement strand
GTTTCCATGATATCTTTGGTATTGAGCATGTCTGTTTTCCTCCTGTATGATAATGCTGATGCTGAATATTAAATTCTGTGCATGGAATTGAAAATGTCCTCGTGCATCACGTGAACTCTCATTGTAGGAACGACCTGATCGATGCGGTTTTTCAGTTCGTCCAGAGTGCAGTTCATCTTATCTATTTCAACGAGCATTATCATTGCAAAGTATTCATCGAGTACTGACTGAGTGACCTCGGCGACATTAGCGTTAGCCTCTGCACATGCTGTGCTTACCTTGGCAAGGATGCCGACCATATCTTTTCCGATTACTGTAATAACTGCTTTCATTTTATTTTTTATCCTCCTGAATTGTTTTCATGGAATTATTATTATCAAATCTGTAACGTTCGAATCAGTCTGCCGAATCAGATTCGGGCATGATTTTTGTGCTGCGGCACTGAAAATTTCATGCTTTAACATTTTACCACAATATAGCGCCCGTCTTCAAGCGAATGATCGACTTTATATTTTATGCGTATATCGGGATATTTCTCGGCAAAATAGTTTTTATTGCGTCTGGAGTTTCCGATCATATTGGAAAATGAGTTGCTGCTGCTGCGGAACTCGAAGCGTTCGTATGTCTGCGCATGTGCCTGTGACTGTGCCTGAGACTGAAATTGATTTTCCTGTCTGGTCTGTATGTATTCGTTCAGCTGAGCTTCCAGCTGCTCCTTTGCGATTTCGCCCTCCACAAGCTGCCTGAAGGCAGGATGAAATGTATGCCCGCGTATCTCGCCGCCTTCAGTGATGAGGTCGGTGCTTTTAAGTCCCACTCGCAGAATCTTTATTCCGGCATTGTCCAGAATTTTGTACATTTCTTTTGTAATCGCGACAGCTTCATCTGTTGTAAGCGGTGAATATTCTCCTCTCTGGTACATACGCAGGAGTTCCGTATCATTGAGGACAATTGTAGGATAGAGTCTGGCAAGCGACGGTGCGATTTTTACAGTTTCTTCAGCAGAGTAGATGCAGCGCTCGAGGCTGTCTGACGGCAGTCCGATCATAAGCTGTATGCCGAGCTCAAAGCCGTAGGACTTTATCAGATCGCAGGCTTTGTAAACATCGTCGACGGAATGCCCCCTGTTTGACGCCTTGAGCACGTCGGGATGGAAAGACTGCACGCCGAGCTCTATTATATCTGCATCATATTTCCTGAGGTTGTCGAGTATTTCCTTATCGATATAGTCGGGTCTTGTAGACATGTGAATCTTGTCTATCAGTCCGCGGCGCTTGTAATCTGCCGCGACCTCAAGAAAAGCCGACTGCTCTTCAATCGGGATGCCGGTGAAGCTTCCCCCGAAAAAAGCCACCTCTATTGTTTCAAGGTTTCGCCCCTGCAGAGTAGGCAGGTATTCTTCTATTATTTTTTTCACGTCTTCCGGATTTATATCCGCAGTTCTTGCTGTGATGGCCTTCTGGTTGCAGAAGACACAGTCATTCGGGCAGCCCTTGTGCGGGATAAAAACGGGTATTATTGCATGTTTTTTCATAGTTAATATTCTATCACAAACATGATATCATATGTATACTGTATCGGAAAAAGAACACAAATCCGGCGGCAGGCTGCCGCATATACGTATGCGTCCGGAGCAGAGTGTCAAGGGGTTCAGGAAAAAAGTCAGCCATTAAACAGGCTGCCGGTCAGTATGCTGCCGATGTCTGTCAGCGGGTAGTCTTCAAAAAATCGGATATCAATATCGCGGTCATGTATAAAGGCTGCGATTTTTTTATAATCAGGATGGGCACTCAGATTTCCGTTAAAGACAATTGTACTTTTGTCATTCACTGTAATGTGGCCGGCGCATCCGCCGATAAATCCGCAGTCAAACCCGGGAAGTGCGATGCTGCCTTTGCTTATAAGCAGCACTTCAATATCAGAGAAGCATGAGTCCCCTGCGCAGTGAGGGTCTGAGGCGCATATCTCCGGGACACAATTGCCGCTGCGGACAATATGAGCGCCTGCACCGGGCGTATGACTGCCGCGGGGGATATAATCATCACTCTGAATGATATGAGCACCGGCCTTCTGCAGCGCGCCGGCAATTCCTGCATCTGAAGTTATGAATGAAGAGTCATCGACAGGCAGGCAGCAGCAGCGCGTGTACCCCTGAGGAACATGAATTTTAATGAGCTTGTCATTACTGCGGCTGCATGCCGCCCGGAGAAGCTCAGGGTCTGTATATTTCAGATTGTGGATGAAATATTTCCCGGTGCATACCGCATTGTAAATGATATTCCCGGGGTAATTTCTGCCGAGCTTTGATGTGTTTCCGATAAACAGCTCAGGCTCATCCCAGAGTCCGAGCCGGCACATGTGTATATCGGCATGAGCTGAGACCTCTGTGTATACCGGGGACCTCGTGCCGTCCAGCAGCACAGGTGAAAAGCCGCTCATTTTAAGATAGCTGATAAGCGGCTCACCGGCCAGATATGACAGATATACTTTTTTATTACAGGTGTTTTCATTGTCAGACATGCTAATATTCCTTTCACTCGATGGAAGCGTTTTCCGGAAAATATTATATCAGAAAATATTATAACAGAAAGTTTAACAGTATCAGAAGGTATCATAAGAAAAAGCCTGAAAACCGGCGGTACAGGGCTTGAAATATCGGGAAGGCGCCCGCATTCCGATGGCTGAACGGTGACCGGAACGGAATATTGCCGCATGAAGCAGACACTTGCGGCTTTGCATAAAAAACAATATAATAAAAACATGGTTAATATAGGAAACAGCTGGGACGATGTCCTTAAAGGAGAATTTGAAAAGGATTATTATCTGAAGCTCAGAGAATTTCTGAAATCGGAATACGGGAGCAGGATAATATATCCGAATATGTACGATATTTTCAATGCGCTGAAGTTCACACCATACGAGAACGTCAAGGCGGTGATACTGGGACAGGACCCGTATCATCAGCCTGGGCAGGCACACGGGCTTTGTTTTTCGGTGAAGAAGGGAGTTAAACAGCCGCCGTCGCTCGTAAATATTTTCAAGGAGCTTCAGAGTGATACCGGAGCAGTGCCGCCGCATCACGGATGTCTTGAATCGTGGGCGAAAAATGGAGTAATGCTGCTCAATACTGTGCTGACGGTAAGAGAAAGCAGTCCGAATTCGCATGCCGGCAAGGGATGGGAGATATTTACGGACAGGGTGATAGAGCTGCTCAATCAGAGAGAAGAGCCGATGGTTTTCATACTGTGGGGAAGAAATGCCAAAAATAAAGAATCGCTTATAAGCAATCCGAAACACTGTGTGCTGAAGGGCGCACATCCGAGTCCTTTTTCGGCATACAACGGATTCTTCGGCGGAAGATATTTTTCGAGGGCCAATGATTTTCTCATAAAAAACGGGCAGACGCCGATAGACTGGCGAATACCCGAATAAGTGCATTTCTGCATGCGGAGCATTGTTTAAGTACGCTTCTGCATGCAGAATATTATTAAAGTGCTTTTTATACGCAGAACATTATTATGGATTCTGTGATGAATACTGCGGCGCATGCACCGACTGCAACGGTTATCAGACCGCGGCCTCTGAAGGCTATGACAACAGCGGCAATCAGACCGGCAGCTGCGGAGATGATGTTTCCGGTAGCATAAAGTATGGCAGGAAATGTCATCGCAGAGAGAACTGTATACGGTATATAATAGAGAAACGAATTTATGAAGCGGTTCTCTATTTTTTTGTTTATTAATGTAAAGGGCACGACTCTCACGAGATATGTGACTCCGGCCATGACAATAAGGTAGGGGAGAAATTTAAGAAAATCCATTACAGCACCTCCTTTTCGTCAAATTCATCGATTTCTTCAATCAATGCGGATTCCTCAGACAAATCGGAATCGTCACTGACAGGGAACAGCAGTGCGCCTGCTGCAGAAGCGATGACAGCGCAGATTATTATCGCGAATCCGGACGAAATAATCGAAAATACCGGCACATAATAAAGCAGCGAGCTGATCGCAACCGCAATCAGGACAACGATGAGCACATGGCGGCTTTCCCTTGTTTTAGGGACAACGACTGCCACGAACATGCCGTAGAGAGCGACGCCCAGCGCATTTGTGACGATGTCGGGCATGATGTTGCCCAGCACTGCACCGCAGAATGTTCCGGCAGACCAGCCGAGTATAGGCAGAGAGGCCAGACCGGCAAAATAGCGTCTGCTGATTTTTTCATCGCGGCTGACGGCGATGGCGAATATCTCATCGGTAATGGCAAAACCCAGTATAAGGCGCCATATTCCCTTGAATTTACGGTCGGTTTTCTGCGAAAGTGCGACAGCCATCAGCGCATATCTGGAATTGATTACAATCTGAGTGACTGCCATTTCCACATAAGTTCCCATGCCGGCCATAACGGTAACTCCCGCGAACTGTCCCGCAGAGGTGAGATTTGTAAATGAAATAAGCACCGCCTCAAACCAGCTGCAGCCGCACTGCACTGCCATGAGACCGAATGCGATGGATACGGAAAAGTAGCCCAGGGCCACAGGTATGCCGTCCTCCAAACCTTTTCTGAAATACATTGAGTGTCCTTCCTGTAAAAATATTGTTATCCTGTTAAAATGAAGAGTCCTGACCGGTTTCGAGCATATCGATTGTCGGCTTCACATGATAAAAATCCCTGAGAGCCTTGTATTCATCCTCCGCTTTTTTCATGGAAAGCCTGTCAGGTCTGTCAGGCATCACTGCTTTGATCATAATGTTCTTCGCAGTATGCTCAAGCGAAGTGAATTCAGTCATTGCCACCTCATAGCCGGCAGCTTCAAGCTTCAGCCCGCGAAGGGCGTCCGTCAGAAGCTCTGTGAATTTATCTCTGATGATGCCGTGCTTCAGCATCGGCTCATTGACATCGCTTTTTATCTGAGAAAAAAGCTCATGCTGGCAGCACGGAACCGAGAGAATCACCTTGCTGTGCCATTTTACAGCATTGATAAGTGCATAATCCGTAGCGGTATCGCATGCATGCAGCGTGACAACCATATCGGCGCCGTCACTTTCATAATCCGCAATATCTCCCGTAAGAAACTTCAGATTGTCATAGCCGAGCTTCTGTGCGGTCCGGCTGCAGAATTCGATGACGTCTTTCTTGAGATCAAGACCGATTATCTCGACATCGCGCCCCTTTACAAGCCTGAGATAATGATAAAGCGCAAATGTCAGATAGCTCTTGCCGCATCCGAAATCGATTATTCTGAGTCTGCCTTCTTCGGGCAGATATTCAAAGCAGCTGTCCGCAATTTCCAGATAGCGGTTTATCTGTCTGAATTTTGAATAGTGTTTCTTATAAACTCTGCCCTCGGGTGACATCACGCCGAGCTCTGTCAGAAAATCGCAGGCGACACCGTCTTCAAGTATATACTTCTTTTTTCTGTCGTGAGAAAGCTCGCCGGATTTTCGCGAGGCAGGGCGGCGTGTGATTCTCGGTTTGTCCGGTTTGGATGCCAGAATCTGAATATCCTCGGTCTCCGTGAGTATGTCCGCCTGCTTGAAATCCTCCGCAATGGTGCGCTCTGCAAATTCGAGAGCCTCGTAATACGGAATGTTCATGTGAGTTACCTTTTTATCATAATGAAATTCCGCCTGCATCATGTATTCGCCTTTGATGACAACCGGTCTGAGCGTTATTTTCCTGTATTCCAGTGATTTTTTTCTCTTTCCCGCAAAGATGATTTTAACGAGTCTGCCGCTGTCGATGGCTGCGCAGAGCGTCTGAAGTATTTTTTCCATGTTGAATTTCCTTCTCAGATGTTTTATATGTTTCAGTTCCGAATATATATATTATCATATCCGGCGAACGCATAAAAGGCAATCTCAATTATTTTTGACACAGCCGTATAATTGATTTACAATATAGTATTGTACAAAAAGCATTTCAGAAAGCGGGAATAAAATATGTCAGATAAACAGAAAATAATCAATATTGCAGTTATAGCGCACGTAGACGCCGGCAAATCGACACTGGTGGATGCGTTCCTGAATCAGAGCGGAGTGTTCCGCGACAACGAACAGGTAGTCGACTGTGTCATGGACAGTGACGATATAGAGCGTGAACGAGGAATAACTATATATTCCAAGAACTGTTCCGTGATGCACGGTGATGTCAAAATCAATATTGTAGACACACCGGGACATGCGGACTTCTCATCGGAGGTAGAGCGTATCATCAAGACGGTGGATACCGTAATACTGCTGGTGGATTCCAGCGAGGGCCCTATGCCGCAGACACGGTTCGTGCTCAAGAAATCACTGGAGCAGGGCATCAATCCGATTCTGCTGATAAATAAGATTGATAAAAAAGACGCACGTATCGATGAAGTTGTGGACGAGGTATACGAGCTGTTCATGGACCTCAATGCAAACGACGCACAGCTTGATTTTCCTATACTTTACGGTATAGCAAGACAGGGCATAGTTGTTTACGACCCTGCCGACATCAAGGATATCAACGTAGAGAACAGTGATACTCATAAGAAAATAAAAAAGAGTGCCAAGGGCATGAACGGACTCGATATCACGCCGCTTTTCGATACGATAATAAATCACGTGCAGCCGTATCCGGATCTCAACGATGAGCCGCTGCAGCTGCAGATTTCGGCGCTCGCATATGATGACTATATCGGAAGGCTGGGTATCGGAAGAGTTACAAAGGGTATCGTAAAAGCCGGCAGTGTTGTCGCCGTTGCGAAGGGTGACGGTGAAATCGAGCAGAAGAAGATAAATCAGGTATTTGTCTACAGAGGTCTGAAGAGAATGTCTGTGGACCAGGCCGAGGCAGGAGATATCGTGGTTATTTCAGGTATCTCGGATATATCGATAGGAGAGACAATCTGCGATAAAGACAATCCGGATCCGCTGGAGATGATACAGATAGAAGAACCGACGCTTTCCATGAATTTCATGGTAAACAAATCACCGTTTGCCGGGAAGGTGGGAAAGTATGTGACATCAAGACATATAAGAGAGCGTCTTAACAAGGAGCTGGAGGTCAACGTAGGTCTTCGGGTTGAAGAGACGGATTCGACAGACAGCTTCAAGGTTTCCGGAAGAGGCGAACTGCATCTTTCCATTCTCATAGAAAACATGAGACGTGAGGGCTACGAGCTGGCTGTATCAAAGCCGGAGGTAATAATGCACCGCGACGAGAACAATAAGATACTGGAGCCGATAGAGGAAGTGGTTCTTTCGGTGCCGGATGAGTACTCGGGTTCGGTAATATCAAAGCTTAATCTCAGAAAAGGGCTCATGCAGGAAATGAAGAGCGAAAACGGTTTCACGCGTCTTGAATATCTCGTGCCGACAAGAGGACTTCTCGGATACAGAAGCGAGTTCATCAATGACACCAGAGGCGAGGGCACGATGGTGAGAAGATTCGAGAAATTCGACTATTACATGGGAGATATCCCGGGAAGAATAAACGGAGTTGCCATTGCGCAGGAGGAAGGCGTTGCGACACCATATGCGATTTTCAGTATCAGCGAACGTGTGCAGATGTTCATTGAGCCGGGTACTAAAGTATACGAGGGCATGATTATCGGCATGAACGCAAGAGGCGATGATATGGTAGTCAATCCGTGCAGGGCAAAAAAGGCAACCAACATGAGAGCCGCCGGAAGCGATGACAATATCAAGCTGGCTCCGGCCAAGGTGTTCACGCTTGAAGAGGCGCTCGAATTCATAGATGATGACGAGCTGGTTGAGATTGTTCCGGACGATATCAGACTCAGGAAGAAATATCTCAAGGAGCTGGAGAGAAGAAGACTCGGCAGAAAAATCAAGACGGACGATTAAAGAAGAACGCTGCAGACATACAGATTAAAACGGGGGAACGGAATGGACGATCTGACAAGAACACAGAGGATAATCGAGAAGTTTTTTGAATCTGATAAGCCTATTGAGATGGGACTGCTGATTCTGAATCTGGTGATAACGGTAGGTATCGGTCTGCTCGCGATAAAAATCATACTTCACTTCACGAGACGGGCACTGAAGCGGAGCAGTCTCGATGCAGTACTTTACAAATTCATCGTAAATGCGGTAAAGGCGGTATGCCTGATAGTGCTGGCAACTATGTGTCTGGGAATACTCGGCGTACAGATGAGCACAATAGTAGCGGTTCTGGGAGCGGCAGGAGCGGCGATTGCACTGGCTCTCAAGGACAGCCTTGCCAATATCGCAGGCGGTGTGATGATAATCATTACGAAGCCTTTTATACGTGATGATTATATAGATATCGGAGATGTGTCAGGCAAGGTGAAGGACATAGATCTTTTCCTGACCACGCTGAGGACATACGACAACAAAACCATTACAGTTCCGAATGGTCTGGTCAATACATCGATACTGGTTAATCACAGCAGGGAGGATATGCGCAGAGTCGACTGTCAGTTCGGCATCAGCTATGAGACAGATCTGACAAAGGCGAAGGATCTGATGCGGGGAATCTGCAGAGACAGTGAGCTCATACTGGATGAGCCGGAGGCTACAATAGGGGTATCGAAGCTCGATGACAGCTCCGTGCTGATGGATATGCTGGCTTGGTGCAGAACTGACGATTACTGGGAAGTGAAGTATTTTCTCGAGGAAGAGGTTAAGAAGGTATTTGATGAAAACGGCATAGACATGCCTTATCCGCAGATGGAGGTCAGGCTGCAGAGGTGATATGGTGAGTATCCGGATGCATAAATGATATGCGGCTGATGCAGGCTGTGCAGAAATTTCAAGGGAGGCACTGCAGTGAAGGTTATAAATGTTCAGGGAATAAGCAAGACAGGCAAAACCACTACTGTCAGCGGTATTATAAAAGAGCTCAGGAAAAGAGGATATACAGTAGGCTCTGTGAAAGAAATACATTTCGAGAGCTTTACGATGGAAACCGAGGGGACAAACACCGATATTCACAAAAGGTCCGGTGCAGAACCGGTAACTGCAAGAGGTCTCAGCGAAACCGACATCATGTTCGGATATCCGGTAAACATTGACAAACTGCTCGATATATATACGCAGGATTATGTAGTGATAGAGGGAAAGTGTGAAGCAAACTGTCCGAATATCATCACGGGAAGAACGGCCGCGCAGCTGGACGATCAGATAAATCCGCTCACAATAGCGGCGGCCGGCGTCATTTCCAATGAAATGGATGAATATCGGGGGCTTCCGGTTATAAATGCGCTCACAGATATAGAGCGGATGGTCGATCTCATAGAGGAGAAGACCCCGGACAGAATGCCGAACTATCCGGAGGACTGCTGCACAGCGTGCGGTACAGGGTGTAAAGGTCTCACGGAACGTATACTTAACGGTACCGGTGACATATCACAGTGCATACTCCGCGGTGCAGATGTTCAGGTTTTTATAAACGGAGAAGAGCTGCCGATGGTGCCTTTCGTCAAGAGTATCGTCCGCAGTGTGTCGACATCTGTCATAAAAGAGCTGGACGGATATGCGGACAACAGTGAAATTGTGATAAAAATCAAATCTTGATTAACGCCGGAGCAGTCTGATACGAGTACCGCAGCTGCGGAGCCTTACATCTCCGCGGCTTATTTTTTCGGCTTCCTCGCGGCTGTAAAAATCCGGAGTGAATGTGCTCAGCTCTCTTGCACCGTAGTCAAACAGTACAGGGGAGAGCGGCGTGCTGGGACCGAGGATGACAGGGTATCTGCTCAGCTCCAGGAGGCGGGGCAGAGTTTTGTTTATGAATGCCGAGCCTGTGATAAAGGTATAATCCATTTCCGGCAATATATATTCACATGCCGAGTCCGGGTAATCGCCGGGTAGCGGTCTGCGTTCAAGAACAAAGACCTCGGAATCGGTCAGAAACCGCTCGAGGTGAATGAAGTGCCCTATAATGGCACATTTTTTTTCTGCAGCCTTCTCCTTGTAATCATCAAAAGCGCTCGTTGTGTCGCTGCAGCCCAGTTTTTCGGCGTTTTCCCTTGAATTCAGATATGCATTGAGCGCAGCCGTGCCGACAGAGGCGTCGGTGAAATCCCATGATTTGCAGAGCTCCGCGACCTCGCGGAGAGATCTTCCGTAAAGGAAGCTGTAGTCCTTCACAGGGCTGTCCTGTTCATTGACAGTGACTGCGATACCGCAGTATTTTCCCGCCTGCACTATTGTCCACGTGCTGCCGACCTTTATATAATCGACAAAGATGCCGTCAGGCACTCCGGCTATTGTTCTGTCGTAAAAATCCCACATATGAAGTCCTCCAGTTCTTCCTCAACCCCGGCGTCATCTCTTCTGAAGCTCAGGATTTTTCCGTTGTATTCATTTATTATTTTCTCACGCAGCTCGGCATTAAGCTGACCTATACTGCCGGCATATCCGGCCGTTCTGGACATAAAAGCTGCGTTTTTATTTCTTTTCAGAACTCCGATGCATGGAATGCCGCCGGCAAGCAGTCCGTAAAGAGCTGCCATGAACGGTTCGCTGAGCATCTCCGCGCCGCCTATTTCATCAAGCAGCATTATTTTTTTTCCGGCAGTGTCGGTCAGATATCTGACGCCGTCAGTATCAAAGACTCCGGGGAATTTGCTTCCGGCGGAATCAGCGGAGTTTATGCGGAATACACCGTCACATCCTCCCGTGATATTTTCTGTAAAGGGCGCCGTCAGTCCGGTTTTGTCTGCTGGTCCGATGCGGAACGCACGTGTCGTCCCGTCGGGAAGAACAAGTCTCTGGCTCGCAAAGCCGCCCACATGACGCATATAAGGTTTCAGGACTTTGCGGAGGAGTGTTGATTTCCCCTCGCGTATAGGTCCTTCAAGAAACAAGTGTCTGTACATTATTCTGTCTCCATGTTATATTTATCTCTGAGTGCACTTTATTTTATTTTAATACATTTAAGTGGTAAAAATGTTATTTTGGAGCAAAAAAACAAAAAAATAAAATGAACAGGCACAATATAAGGCGAAGAATCGCCGGGAGGAGAAATGAAAAAGAAGTTATTGATATCAGCGGTGTTTCTGCTGATTCTGACACTTACAGCCTGCAGCAGTGTCAGCAAATCAGCACTGCATATTAATTACACTGCTGATGAAAATTACGGTAAAGGTGATTATGTTTACAGCACGGTTCTGTTTACCGGAAGCATGCTGGACGAAGACAAGGTCTATTCCGTAAAGGAGCTTGAAGAGATGGCAGAGGAAGACAGCGAGCTTGCCTATGAGGGAGAATACAGCATGCTGACACGCGGATCTGTGTTTTCCAATCATGAGATGACAGGCGTCAGACTGTATGAAATGCTCCTGAAGGCAGGCATGAGCGAGGATGCGGACGATAATACAGATGTGAAGCTGATTTCGGCGGACGGATACATGTCGGTGCTGTCGCTTGGGGAAATCAGAGAAAGCACTGACAATACATATGAGAGCATGGAGGACGAAGAGCCTGCAGTGGAGAATGTACCGGTTATACTCGCCTTCGGAAGTGACGGCGTGCCGCTCACAGGACCGGTGGGATCTGCAGAGCCGGGAGATGAGGTGCCGGCATCTGAAGGATTTGATGAGGATGCAGACAATATCGGCGGTCCGGTGAGACTGATTGCAGGTCAGAAATCCGCAGATGAGTACAATGCGCCTGATAATGCGAAGTGGATATGCAGGGTAGTGGTCGGCGATCCGGTGGAAAGAGGCAGACACACCGGCGCACAGGCACAGAAGAAATGCCTTGAGGTGGATGTGAAGGATGACAGCGGAGAAACGATCTCGCAGAATTCATTTACGTACAGTGACATAGAAGGCTTTGATGAAACTGAAGAAAATTATTACGGCGAGACAGAGGATGAGGCGGGATATTATAAAGGCGCAGACTTATGGAGATTCCTGGCCTCGTCGGTGGAGTTTTATTCGAGAGAAGGAACAGTGCGTATCTGCTTTAAAGACGGGACGGAAGAAGAAATCGACATGGCCTATTTCAGAAATATCAAGGGCGATTACAGCGGATATACCACAGAAAAAGATGGTCTCGAAATAACGAATGTAAAGCCCGCGCTTGGCTACAGTGTCGACAGCAGTCCGTCTGAGGGCGGAATATATGCGCTGCTTCCTGCAGCGGAGGGATACAGAGATACTTCAGCTGCGAAGCTTGTCGAAAAAATAGAACTGATTCTTGACGGAGACAGCACGCTTTCGGAGAATCCATACGGAAATGAGAAAATTGCGTTCAGCGGCAGCGGTCTGAAGACCGAAACCGAAATGACGGTCAATGAGCTTGAAGGATATCCGGATCTGACAGTTACAGACGGAGACAGTATGGGCGTGTCGCTGGCAGGAATTCTTGAGGAAATCGGTCTGACAGTGGATGCAGACAATGTTACTGTAAAGGGGTCTGATGACAGCAAAGCCGTATACACGTATGATGAGCTTCAGAAGAACAGAGACAGCATACTGCTCGTCACCAGAGAAAACGGAAAGACTCCGCAGTCAGGAGGACCTGTAAAGCTCGGAGACATCGAGGATGTAAGCGAGATAATCGTTGAGGCAGCGGACGGCAGTTGGACGCATAGTGAGAAGCCTTACAGCAGATACCTGAAAACGAAGCTGACTGTATCCGGCTCCGAGGCGAAAGAGACGAGGACATATACGCTGGAGGAGCTCGAATCGATGGAGCAGTATACAGTGAGAGATTCATTCGGCGCATCGAACGGAATAAAGGGCTACCAGGGCGTTATTCTGAGAGAACTCATTGAGGAGAATCTGAAGGATGGCGTGGAAAGACCTTCCTCGATAACGGTCATCGGCAGAGACGGATATGAGACGAAGCTTTCGGTGGACGATGTTATGAACGGCATAGACAGCAAATATCAGCAGGGCGAGCACAGAGACATCATCCTCGCATACAGCATGGACGGCGTGCCGCTCGTGAAAAACAAGAAGGCGGACGGCTTTACCGGAGAAAACGGATTCGGGCCGATGAGACTGGTAGTTGAAAACCAGGTATCAAAGTGGGTAAAAGGCGTTGCAGAAATCAGAATAGGAGAATAAGAAAATGAAAAAAATATGGACACTGCTGCTTTGCATTGTGATGATGTTTTCACTGGCGGCATTTACAGGATGCGGACAGGAAAGCGATGAAAGCACAGAGGATACGGTACTCGAATATACTATTGATAAACAGGCGGTCACTCTTACCATAATGAGCGCCGATAAGGAGGATGTGGTTTATACAGCCGAGGATCTGCAGCAGATGGGACTTACGGAGAATACCTACAGCGGCAGAAGCAAGAAGGTGCAGAATGCGCGTCAGTTTGCGACTTACAGCGGAGTGGATGTCAACACGCTGCTGCAGAATGCAGGATATGATACGGAGAATATCGTCATCAAGGTCATCTGCAGCGACGGATATACGAGAGAATATGATGTAGCGGACGATCTTTACGGAAAATACACATTCTCTGACAACGAGACTGACAACAAGACTGAGGTGATACCGATGATTGCCGTGGTCCAGGCAGATGAATCGTCTGAATATCCGGCTCCATTCAAGCTTGTATACGGGCAGGAGGACTATGATACCAACGATTCGCAGGACTTCAACATGCAGGGCTGGGCATCATATATCCAGTGCATACAGGTAAGCTATGACGATTAAAAGAGGCGCAATATGAGAAAAATACTGGATCGTTTTTCGCTGTATGAGCTTGTGCTTCTGACAGTGATGGCGGCGCTGGGAATAGCGATAAAGCCGGTTGTGACGACACTGGCACATATCGTATGCGGACCGCTCATGATTCCCGGGGGTTCGGTGGCAGGCGGGCTTTACATGATGTGGCTGATAATAGGATACGGGCTTGTGAAGAAGCCCGGCTCGGCTTTCATAATCGGCGTCATACAGGCGCTGCTTGTGATGTTCACGGGTATAATAGGCTCGCACGGTATAATGAGTCTTGTCACATATACCGCTCCGGGGCTGGCTGTGGAGCTGGTGATGCTGATTATGCGGCACCGGTGCTGCTGTGTCGGCTGCTGTGCCATAGGGGGTATTGCGGCGAACGTTACCGGCACCGCATGCGTGAATGCTGTGTTTTTTAAAGTGCCGGGTGTGTATCTGATACTTGTGCTGGCAATCGCGGCGCTGTCAGGTATGATTGGAGGAATCATAGGCTGGCAGCTGATAAAGCTGTTTGACGGATTCAATGACAGGATGAAGGGCAGAAAGCGGGGAAAAGACAGTTGGAAAGAAGAATGAAAATATCTCCTAAGCTGCTGGCTGTAATCGCAGTGCTGCTTGCTGCAGTCATTGCGGTTACATGGTATATGCACAGCCGTGAAATTCAGGACACGGACGACAGGCTCTCGGTCATGTATGACGGCAATGAGGTTGTATCTTATTCGCTGAGCGAAATAATGGACATGAAAAATATAACTGTCTATGCAGATATAAAATCGGCCAAGGCCGCGGATGAGAAGGGCGACTACACAGGAGTAAGGCTTGATGTGCTGCTGAAAAATGCGGGAGTTTCGGATTTTGAGACAATTATCTTCACGGCGGGCGACGGATATTCGGCGGCTGCGGATGCTGACGAGACAAAGGAAATTCTTGTGGCTTATGAGAAGGACGGAGAAACTCTGGGCTACTTTACAAAGGGCGGCACGGGTCCGCTCCGCTGTGTGATGCTTGAGGACTCGTACGGGAACAGGAGCATTAAATATCTGACTGAAATAAACTGCATACCGGAGTAAGCTGTCTCCGAAATGATTCGGAGACGGTTCGGCAATGAAGTAATCGGATGATATATAAGCGGCCGGACAATATGTAAATGACCGGATAATACGGAAAATAATGCACGGCATTTTAAACCCTCATGATTAGTGATATGAAAAAAACACAAAAAAACTTAAAAAAATCTGCAAAAGTGTCATGCACGTAAAAGTAAATGTTGGCGAAATAACAGACAAAACGGGGGGGATGTGATATAATTGCTCCATACGTAATGATGTTGTTTGTTTGAATTTAAAAAATCAGGAGGGAAAATGCAGAAACGAAAAATCACTTCAGTTGTCATTGCGGTTCTGATGATTGCTGCGATGCTCGTACCTCAGAGCGTTGTATTCGCAGATCAGACATCTGAAACGCAGAAGACAGACGGCGTTGTCCAGAGCACGGACGACGGCAGGAATACAGAAGAAAATGCCGCAGACAAGACAAATGCGGCAGCTGATCCGGCTCCGGCAAATGAAGAAAACGGGGACGCAGGCAGCTTAAACGGTACAGACGGTACTGAGAGCACGGATTCAACACCGGCGGAGGATTCTTCACAGGATGTGAGCTGGTATGATGCGAGCAAGGACAGCTTCACACTTAAAACAGCAGCAGAGCTGGCAGGACTGGCAAAGCTTGTGAATGAGGGAAATACCCTCGAAGGAAAAACTGTAGAACTGGCAAATGATATCGCACTTGCAGGCGAATGGACACCGATAGGTACTAAAGACAATGCATTTGCAGGTACATTCAACGGTAACGGCAAAACGATATCAGGTCTTGTGATTACTGATGCAGCAGGCGGATACAAGGGCCTGTTCGGATACAGCAAGGGAACTGTAAAGAACTTCACAATCGCAGGAAACATCGGTTCGGCATCAGCCTACATAACATCCGGCTCTGACAATATCGGAGGAGCTGTAGGCTACAACGACGGCACAGTATCCGGCATCACAGGAAACGTTAACGTATATGTAAAGGCCGGCATTTATGCGGTAGGCGGAATCGTAGGACAGAACGGCGACGGTGCACTGGTAAGCAAGTGCGTGAACAATGGTGCGGTTACGGGAACGAAGCACACAGGTGGCGTTGTCGGCAGAAACTATGAAAAAATCGACAGATGCGTCAACAACGGAACGATTACAGGAAACGGCGGCAGCAAAGACGGCATCGGCGGCATAACCGGTCTGGCAGGAAACAAGAATGCGACTTATCAGTCGACTGTCACAAACTGCTACAATACAGGTACCATCAGCAATAATAACGGCAGATGGCACGGCGGTATCGTCGGCATGGCAGATAAGGCTGCAACAGTAACAAACTGCTATGACATCGGAACTATTGTCAAAGGTTACAGCTGGAACTGGAATCCGATAATCGGACATGTCGATTCTTATTACAGCACAGTTCATGACAACTATTCGCTTGAAGGACTCAATGCAGGAGACTCCACTGCAAGCACTCAGCCGAACACGATAGGTACAGTAAAGAGCGAAAGTGAATTCAAGTCCGTGGATATGATAGGACTGCTGGGAAGTGCCTATACTATGGATACCGATAACATCAACAGCGGATATCCTGTCCTTGACTGGCAGGCAAGCAGCACTGATGTTACGGGAAATATCACCATAACAAAGGGCGGCATCTATAATATCGCAGAGGGAACCACAGGAACGATTACAATCTCGACTGCAGAGCTGGTAACGCTCGTCGGACCGGGAAGCGACAAGGAACTTAAGTCACTTGCGATAAACTATACTGTTGCCGGAGCTAATCTGAGACTCAGCGATATATACCTTAACAATATCGGCGGCGCAGCAGCAAACTCAATCAACTTCACAGGCACAGGCAACAGCCTGATGACTGCAGGCACAGTAATCATCGAGCATCAGCCGAGCGGTTACAGTGCAAAGGCTGCAGTACATGTACCTGCTGACGGAGATCTGACGATTTCAGGAAGCGGCACGATGTATCTCTACAAGTCAGCTGCAGGAGCAGGCATCGGCGGTGACAGCGGAGAAACGAACGGCAAGATTACATTCAACAGCGGCACGTTCTTCATCAAGGGAACAAAACAGAGTGCAGCTGTAGGAACAGGAACAAACAACACAGTATTACCGGGAGATATCACTATAAACGGCGGAAATATCTATATCATCGCTAATTCCAGAGGAGCAGCCATCGGCGGCGCAGCAAGCAGCGGCGGAGCAGTTCCGGGAGGAAATGTTTATGTTAACGGCGGAACACTGTCAATAAACTGTGACTGGAGCGGTGCAGCTATCGGCGGAGGCGGATATTCTGCAGGAAATGATTCTGACGGCGGAAACCTTTACGTGAGTGCAGGATCGATAAGAACATATATCGATGAAAATGCGAAGTCGAATTTCGGTGTGGATACTGCCGGTGTCAATGACAAGGCTATCACAGCCAAGAAGATGAATAACAGCACAGATCAGAGCGAGGTTGCGCTGCTTACATTTGATACGAGCAAGCTCGGCGATCAGACAGCTGCAAGCTTTACAGTAATAGAAGGCAGCAGCACAATATACAGCGGCGGTCTCCATGAATACAGCTTCGTGAACGAATCCGCAGTAAAGGATGACCAGAAAACTGTAGACAAGATTACTGACAACTGGGAAAAGAGCACAGACAAGAATTTATATCTGTATCTCACAAAAGAAAATCATACTCTGACAGTAAACGGCCAGACATTCAACGTGACATATGATGCAGATGCCAAGGCTTTTTCATATGAATGGGCAGGCACAGAAGTAATCACGCTTATCGATGAGATCGGAACTGTAGACGGAACAGATGCATGCAAGGCAAAAATTGACAAGGCACAGGCTGCATACAATGCTCTCAGTTCAACCGATAAGAAGTATGTTACAAATGCCAAGACTCTGACAAACGCAGCTAATCAGTACGCAGCGCTGAAGGTTGACGAGAAAATCGACGCAATCGGAACAGTGACACTGGAAAAAGAAAGTGCCATCACAGATGCAAGAGCTGCTTACAAGGCTCTCAGCTATACGCAGAAGCAGTTAGTTACAAAGCTGACGACTCTTGAAGAGGCAGAAGCCACACTGGCCGCTCTCAAGGCAGACAAAGCTGCTGCTGATGCAGTAATTGCCAAGATTGATGCAATCGACGATCCGGTAACGCTTGAGAGCAAGGCCGGAATAGATGCTGCAAGAACTGCATATGATGCACTTACGGCAGATCAGCAGAAGCTCGTGACAAATATCGACAAGCTCACAGAAGCAGAAAAGACATATGAAGCTCTGAAGAAAGCAGCAGATGAAAAAGCGGCAGCTGACAAGGCAGCGGCACAGGGCGTTTCGGATATGATTGCAAAGATCAGTGATGAAGTAACTCTTAAAGATAAGGATGCTGTTGAAGATGCAGCCGCAGCTTACGATAAGCTTACTGACGATCAGAAGGCTCTCATCACAGACGCAGAAAAGACGAAGCTCGAGAATGCTGAGACAAAGCTTGAAGAGCTGATGGCACCGATTAATGATGTTATCGAAATGATAAAGAATCTGCCTGTATCATTAACTGATTCAGATGAGGATATTTACAGCGTTCTTCTCGCAGAAGAAGCATTCAATGCACTGACAGATGAAGAGAAGGCTGTTGTTCCGGAAGCTTATACTGATACGCTTGATCTGGCGATAGAAAAGCTCATAGATATAAACAGCACGTCAGGTGATGTACATGCGGACGGTCTCGACGAATATACAAGAATAATCGCTGAGCCTGTGACAAGCGGTGACGATTATGATGCAATGAAGGAATACAACACTTCCAAGTCACTGCGTGCAATGTACAATATCAAGTTTGTAAGATACGCTGTTATAGACAAAGAGCTTGTCAAGACAGAACTCGCTGAACTTGAAGAACCGGTTAAGCTTACCATTACAAATGACGCATTCAGCGGATACGAATCACCTGCAGGAGTATTCAAGACTGACGATGCATACAAGCAGATAAATGTTGTATTTAACGGTAATGCAGCGACAGTATCTGCTGCAGGATCCGGAGATCTGGGAATATTCGCAGATAAGACTGCAGTACCGGATTCAAAGGCCAAGACCGGCGATTCATTCGCACTTCTTCCGGCAGCAGCAGTTATGATTGCGGCAGCCGCAGCAGCTGCAGCATTACTTGCAGTAAGAAGAAGAAAAAAAGAGATGTAATACAGATAATGATGTGATATCATGAACAAGGATATTGCATAAACAGTTTTAAACACTATCCCGAAAGGACCGCCTTCGAGCGGTTCTTTTGGGTATAAAAAACCTTTGGAAGAAAGAGGCAATTATGAAAAAACATATGAGAAAGATCCTGGCGATGTTTCTGGCGGTTTGTGTCTCAATGCTGGGAGGAACGGCATGGCTGCTTACGGCTGACGAATCCCATGCGGCAAATGGTTCACTTACAGTAAATGCGGGATTTTACGGAGGACCGTATTATACCGTTCACGAGTACAGCGATTCGGAAATGCGCGCGCTTTCCGACGGTACTGTATGGACTTATTCAGGTGTTGATTCCGGAAACTTCATGAGAGTGGCATATGCATGGGGAGTTCCTCTCGATGTACTCGTAAGCGATATGGGAATTGATTTATCGTCAGTGAAATTTTTTCACATGGGAACAAGCGACGGCTATAAAGAAGGATATACGACATTCTCGGCGGCAACGCTGCTCGGCAACAGATATTTTTACCCGAATTTCGTGCTGGCGGCACGGGATTCAAAGGCTTCAAATCCTGTAATCGATTACAACAAAGTGGACAGCACAGTATCCGGAGTGGCATACAGCGTGCCGACGATGCTTGCAATCGGCTGCAGCAGCTTCAGCAGAGATGAGGCCGGAACTGTGCTTGCCAACGGCAAATACAGCGAACCGTCCGCAAGTGAGCTTTCCACGGAGCATCAGTACAGACTGCTCTACGGGCAGTCCGGCATCACGAATTCATCGGCGGCACAGAATGTGCGGATGAGCGACAAGTGGATATATGAGATAAATATTCAGCTTGCCGGTTCGCCGGATATACAGATTGAGAAGAAGCTTGTCAGCGGTAAGGAGGGCCAGAAGGGCAGCAAGTACAATATCAGTGTCAGGATAGACCTGCCTGAAAGCTACGGATATCTGGATTCATCCGTGCAGGAGAAGCTGAAAGCTCAGATTCTGGAAAGCACGCAGATTTCATATGATTCATCGAAGGTCGAGCTGACGGACAAGGGAAACGGCGAGTACGAGATGGAGATGAAGGAAAGCGGTGATACTGACATCACGGCGTCGTATTCCAGAACTGAATACGATGGCACAACAACAACTGCATCGGGCACTCTGAGCATAAAGAAAAACGGTTCGTCCGGCAGCGGAGGCAGCGGCGGCGGAAGCGGATCAGGAGAAGGCGGAGATTCCGGCGGCGACAGCAGCAAGGACGATGAAAGCTCAAAGGGAATCGGTGTAAACAGCAAGAACTATCAGAAAACAGATACAACAGCATCAGCAGATAAAAAAACAGACAAGAGTACAGAATCAGATACAGAGACAGCCGATTCGGGCTCCGAAGGCGAAGACGGTGACGGAGGAACATGGGCTGAAGCCAAAATGAGTCAGAATGAAGGTCAGGATGAAGAAGGCAGCGGACTGGGGCTTCTGGGAGCAGGTCTGGGCATACTTTTCCTCGCAGGATGTGCTGAAACGATAGTAGGCTTTTACAGAAACGTATAGGTGAAAAAAGAATAGACGAGGAAAGAAATATGTTAGGTTCAATTGATTTTACGAATATACTCAGACAGGTGGCGAGCAGTCTGCAGACGCCGGTTATAGTGATGCTTCTTATTCTGATATGCATAACTGTCATAGCGCTCGGCTCAATGGTGGCGGAGCTTTTTACAGAAAGGCTTTATCTCAGAAGAAAAGTTCCTTATCTGCCGGATATGATAGATGAACTGCACTGCAGTCCGCTGTCAATAAGAGAATGCATAGAAGAAAGCAATCTGCTGAAAAGACAGAAGAACATACTGATAGAAATCACTATGCACCCGGAGATTACCGATCTGGAGAGAGAAAGCATGGCTGCGCGTCTTGTGACGCAGGAACAGGCAAGGTATGACAGAAGAGTGAAGCTGACGGATATTATAGCAAAGGTCGGTCCTATGCTGGGTCTGATGGGAACGCTGATTCCTCTCGGCCCGGGAGTCATAGCGCTGGGACAGGGTGATACATTCACACTTTCAAATTCGCTCCTGGTGGCATTTGATACGACTATTGCCGGACTGATATGTGCGATGGCGGCTCTGATAATATCAACGGTGAGAAAAAGCTGGTACAGAAATGATATGTCAGTGCTTGAAACTCTCATGGAATGTATCCTTGATGAGGAGGTGCAGTATGATTAGACGCAGAAAGGGCGGCAGACTCAACCGACGCAGCGGAGAGCACGAGGAAGATATAAACCCTATGAACAGTACGGGCAACATGGCGGATGCCATGCTTGTTCTGGCCGTGGGAATAATGCTGGCGATGGTGGCAAACTGGAATATCGATTTATCGCAGCCGGATCAGATGCGTGAGCTTGACGGTGCGGACACATTGTCGGAGGAAGAAATGCAGGAGGTCGAGGCCAATGAAGCACTTGAAGAACTCGGTACGGTTTATTTCGACTCGGAGACAGGCAAGTATTATGTGAAGGTTGAGGAATAAAGGAATCAAAAGGCTGGTTATAAGTATGAGAATTAAAAGACTTTTCTCCGCAGCGGCAGCGGTCATACTGCTGATTTCAATGTGCACAGTGCTGGCGGGGTGCGGATATGAGATAGAGGCTGATATTTCGTCATATCAGGATACGGAAATACGCATTACAGGACTGACTGATGAAAATTTTATAGTCACTCCCGCGCAGCTTGCTGAGCTGAAGTGTGAAAAGGAAACGGTTAAAGGCGCCGCGACCGGCAAGACAATAACGGCAACCGCAGCAGGGCCGACACTGGCGGCATTTACAGAAGCAAACGGAGTGGAGCTTGAAGAAATAAAATCCGTGACGGTAACTGCATCGGACGGATATACGAAAACATTCGATGCGGATTATTTTATTACTCATCCTGATGTATATATGTCACTGGCAAACGGAGAGGATGCACTTGAAAAGGATGAACAGCCGATGAGGCTGATAGTTCCGGGCGCCCCTGCCGACAACTGGGTCAGAGGCGTGGTGCAGATGGATTTTGTCAGGTAACTGAACTGACTGAAAATCAGAGCAGTACATGCAGAATCCCGATATAGAATAAATTGAAATTTTATGGAAATAATATCAGTTAAAAACCTTAAATTTACATATGACGGACAGAGAACCGTACTGAACGGAATCAGCTTCTCGGTGCAGGAGGGCGAATATACAGGGATAATAGGCGAATCCGGATGCGGCAAGAGTACACTGTGTCATATATTATGCGGAATTATCCCCAATGTATACGGCGGAGAGATATCCGGTCATGCAGTCATAGACGGCAGGAATCTGAGAGATGCAGACTTCAGAGAGCTTGCGCAGACTGTCGGATTCGTGATGCAGGACCCGGACAGACAGATTGTGACATCAACAGTTGAGGATGAGCTCGCATTCGGTCCGGAGAATTTCTGTATACCGCCTGAAGAAATAAAACGAAGAGTGGATGATGTCATAAACCTTCTGCGCATGGAAAGCTTCAGGTATGCGGATCCTAACAGGTTGTCGGGCGGTCAGAAGCATATCGTGACAATAGGCTCTGTTCTGACATTGAATCCGGAAATTATTATTCTTGATGAACCGTACAGCAGTCTGGATGAAGAAAATACGGAAAGAGTCAGGGCGGCACTTACGGAAATAAGAAAGACAGGAAAAACTGTTCTGATTGTGGAACATGATCACAGCCTGATAGCAGACGCGGATAAATGGATTGTTATTGACGGAGGCAGAATACAGGCAGAAGGAACTCCGGCAGAAATAATGAGTATGCATGAACCCGGAAGTGATAAGGAGCATGTATGAGCCTGGAAGTAAGAGGAATAACATTTTCATATAAAAACGGCAGTGATGTACTGCAGGACTTTACAGCCTCCTTTGCAGAAACGGGAATAACCGCACTGACAGGCGGCAACGGCAGCGGGAAAACCACCCTGGCCAGAGTGATAATGGGGATACTGACTCCTCAGAAGGGTATTATTACAGTTGACGGAGAAACAATAAACGACTATTCTCTCGCACAGAGAGGAAAGCTGATAGGATATGTCATGCAGAATCCCGCAAGGCAGATTTTCTCGGATACCGCGGAAGAAGAGGTGATGTACGGCCTCCGCAATCTTGGATTGCCCGAGGTGGAAATCAGGCGCAGGACTGAATATTATATGAAGTATTTTGAAATTGATATGTACCGGAATACATTTCCGTTTGAGCTTAGTCAGGGCGAAAAGCAAAGGCTGGTGCTGGCAGCGATTACGGCGATGGAGCCGAAATATCTGCTTCTGGACGAACCGACTGTGAGCCTCGACTCAAGGCGGAGGGAGCTTCTGGGAGAGCTGCTGACAAAAGTAAAGACACGCTGCGGCATCATAGCAGTGACGCATGACCGCACCTTTACAGAAAAATACTGTGATGCAGAGGTCAGCATGAATGAACACAACAGAAAACCACAGCGCGGCAGCGCGGACGCGCAGCGGGGCAGCTGCACGGGAGGAAGCGAATGAAGGAGCTTGATCCGAGAACAAAGATGATGGCGCTGGTTTCGATTTCGTGTGCGGCGCTTTTTACTGAAAATCTGTTATATCTGACAGGCCTTCTGATATTTTCGATTGTATTCATGCTTGCCGTCGGAGTCAGTCTCGCAGAACAGAAAAAACAGTTTGCGGCCGCAGTCGGCACTGTGCTGTTTATCTTCATACTGCAGGCTCTGTTCGGACAATGGAGGACCGGGCTGATGCTTTCAGTGAGGCTGCTGATTGTTATAATGTCTGCGGAAATACTGATGACAGGAAAACCGAGGGATTATCTGCTGGCGATGGTGCAGATCAGGCTGCCGTATGAGCTGGCATATATGGTGATACTGGCATTTCATTTTTTCCCTATTCTGAGGGAGGAAGCGCTGGATGTGAGCTGCAGCATACAGCTGCGAGGCACAGAATTAAGAAAGATTCCGCTCAGAAAAAAGCTCGCGGCTTACAAGAGAATATGCATCCCGGTTCTGGCGGGAGCAGTGGAAAGAGCGCGTGATACATCAGCGGCAATGGAGGCCAGAGGCTTCAGAGCCTACAGGAGGCGTACATATATGAGAAAACTCAAAATGAAAAAACGGGATATTGTACTTACAATACTGCTTCCGGTAATGGCACTGCTGTTCATATTGACATCATGCGGCAGTGATGCCGGCGGAAATCTCGGATATCAGGCAGCTGTTTCGATAAGCGGTGAAAATGAAGCGACCGTGTCCTGGTCTGATGATGAAAAATATGAGGGTATCCTGGAATGCGACGGTGAAAAAATCAAGGCAGATGTGACCGAGGTCAGAGAAGGATCGTATTATCGGTACGCTGCAGCAGTCAGGAATGTCGAGGCAGATCATGAATATAAATACCGCGTAGGTGACGGAGAAACAATGAGTGAAGAAAACACCTTCAGCCTGAATAATCTTGACAACGATGAAATGAAGTTTATGTATATAGGCGATATACAATATCAGCTCCGCGACAGAGATTACGAAATATGGGGAAATATGCTGCAGGAGGCATACAGCAGCAATAAAGACACAGATCTGGTGCTGACCGGAGGAGATATGGTGGACAAGGGCGCGGATATGAAAGACTGGGAAGCGTTTTTCAGCAACGGCGAAGCCGTATTTTCACGGATTCCTGTGATGAGTACAATCGGCAATCATGAGACACCGGGAAGTCCCGAAATATATCTTCAGATGATGTCGCTGCCGGAGAACGGACCTCTTAAAGAGCAGGTCTACTCCTTTGATTACGGGCCGTGCCATTTCGTATCGCTGAACAGCTGCATTTTCATGTCGGAAAACATGAGTGAAGAAGATTACAGGAAAAATATAGATGCAGTAAATGAGTGGCTTCGCAGTGATCTGAAAAAAAGCAAAGCAGAATGGAAGATTGTGTTCATGCATCATCCGCTGTACCCGGTAACGGAGGATGAGGATTTGTATGCACGCATAAGAGCCGACTGGGAGGACATACTGGCGGACAACGGCACGGATCTTGTTCTGTGCGGGCATCAGCATGCATATATGCGGACGAAGCAGATAAAAGGAGTTACATATATAATGGGTTATTCGGGAGAAAAACACAGTTACTATCTTGAGGAGGGAACAGAGCTCCCGGAATATGAAAAAAGCTTTTACAGTGAGCAGGCTAATTATCTGACAGCGGAGGTATCGAAGAAAAAGCTGAATATCACAGTATATAATGAAGAAGGAAAAGAAATAGACAGATACGGGGTAGAAAAATGATAAAACATTTAGGTACGATTATACGAAGCGGTTTATTTGACAGTATTAATAAGCTTGATTATATCGATGCTTTCGGCGAGCTCGAAATTACAGCCCAGGAATTTAAAGCCGGAGATTTGATATTCCGGTCCGGAGAAGTGGTCGACAGAGTGTGCATTGTAGAGGAAGGCAGTGTCAGAACTGAAAAGGGATATACCACCGGCGAGGTGCATATACTGCAGATTTTCGAGGCAGGGAGCCTCTTCGCCATAGAAGCTGCTATGTCAAAGAGAAAGACGGCACCGCTGGATTATGTATGCAATGAAGACGGTGTTATTGCTTTTATTCCGCTTGAAAATATATACAATTCAACATTCTTTCATGAGATTTACGACATGCTGCTGGAGCTGCTGGCAAGTGACAATATCAAAAAGATGCATAAGATTGAACTGCTCGCAGAGCGAAGCCTGAGGCACAGGATTCTTATGTACCTGGATATATTATACTCGAAGTCAGACTCTGATACAGTCACCGTTACCATGAACCGTGAAAAAATGGCGCAGTATCTGTGCGTCAATCGAAGCTCACTCTCGAATGAACTTAATAATATGAAGCGTGACGGCATAATAGATTTTGATAAAGAAACATTCCGGATTCTGTGACCGGAGGCCGCAGTATTCAGCTGCAAACAGAAACTTTTATTTGATAAGCATAAAAAAACAGATAAAAGAGTGGAAAAAACACCAAAAAAATGATAAAATTATACGATAGTCATTTTATTTTGATACATCAACACAACTAAACAGGATCATAAAGAAGAGAAAGGAGACTCGGAATATGAAGCAAGGCAGAAAATTCAAGAGAGTACTGGTAGCCAACCGGGGCGAGATCGCCATAAGAATATTCAGAGCCTGCAAAGAATTAGGAATAAGAAGTGTAGCTATCTATTCAGAAGAAGATAAGAATACATTATTCAGAACAAAGGCAGACGAGGCTTATCAGGTAGGAAGGGGCAAATCTCCGGTAGATGCATACCTGGCGATTGACGAGATTATTGAAATCGCAAAGGCCAAGGGAGTCGACGCTATACACCCGGGATACGGTTTCCTTGCAGAGAATGTTGAATTTGCAAAGGCATGTGAAGAAGAAGGAATCGTATTCATAGGTCCTGACCATACTATGATGGATAACCTGGGAGATAAAGTAAAATCAAAAATCGTAGCAAATAAAGTGGGCGTGCCTACGATACCGGGAATAACAGAGACTATTCCGAATGAAGAGGTTGCTCTTAAATTCGCAGAGGACTGCGGATACCCTGTAATGCTCAAGGCGGCAGCAGGCGGCGGCGGAAGAGGCATGAGAATTGTCAGAACCAGGGAAGAACTGCCGGAACAGTTCAGAAGTGCCAAGAGCGAGGCAAAGAAGGCATTCGGCATCGATGATATCTTCATCGAGAAATACCTTGAAAGACCTAAGCATATAGAGGTTCAGATACTCGGCGACAACTACGGAAACATCGTGCACCTTTATGAACGTGACTGTTCTATCCAGAGAAGACATCAGAAGGTAGTAGAGTTCACACCTGCACTTTCCATCACTGAAGAACAGCGCCAGAATATATGCGCGGACGCCAAGAAAATAGCTCAGGCTGTGAATTACAAGAGCGCCGGAACTGTTGAATTCCTCGTGGATCACGAAGGACACCACTATTTCATTGAAATGAACCCGAGAATTCAGGTAGAGCATACAGTAACCGAGATGACTACAGGTATCGACATCGTGCAGTCGCAGATACTGATTGCAGAAGGATACAGTCTGGATTCAGATGAAATAAATATCAAGAGTCAGGATGTTATACAGCCGAGAGGCTTCTCGATTCAGTGCAGACTTACGACTGAAGACCCGATAAACGGATTTGCACCGGATACAGGTGTCATCACAAAATATACAAGTGCCGGCGGATACGGTATCAGACTTGACGCAGGCAATGCATTCGTGAACTCAGTAATATCACCGTATTATGACAGCCTGCTCGTAAAGGTGACTTCATGGGCAAGAAGCTTTGAGGATACAATCAACAAAGCCAAGAGAGCTCTTAAGGAAATGAAGATTACGGGAGTCAAGACAAACAGAGCATTCCTGCTCAACGTGCTGAATCATCCTACATTCAAGGCAGGAAAGTGCGATACGGGATTCATTGCAGACAATCCTGAGCTGTTCAATATCATGCTCAGAGAAGACAAAGAAGTCAAGGTGCTGCATTTCCTCGGAGAAAAGTTTGTAAACGGCAACAAGGGTGTAAAGCCGCAGTTTGACGTTCCTGTTTTCCCTAGACTCAAGCCTGAGGAAACAGCTGATCTCAGAGGAACTAAACAGATTCTTGATGAGCAGGGACCTGAAGCAGTTGTTGACTGGGTAAAGGCTCAGAAAAAGCTGCTTATCACTGATACGACGATGAGAGATGCTCAGCAGTCACTGATGGCAACCAGAGTCAGAACTGTCGACATGGAAAAAATCGCACCGGCTGTTGCTCTGTACGGAAAAGACCTGTTCTCACTCGAGATGTGGGGCGGAGCTACATTTGATACATCATACAGATTCCTTAAGGAATCTCCGTGGGAAAGACTTGAAACTCTCAGAAGCAAGATACCTAACGTGATGTTCCAGATGCTTCTGCGAGGAGCGAACGGTGTCGGATACAAGAACTATCCGGATAATGTTATCAGACGATTTGTAAAGGAATCAGCTGCATCAGGAATAGATGTATTCAGAATATTCGACTCGCTCAACTGGATACAGGGCATGGAGGTGGCTCTGGATGAAACACTCAACCAGGGTAAGATTGCCGAGGCGTGCATCTGCTATACGGGAGATATTCTTGATTCAAGCAGAGAAAAATACAATCTCAATTACTATGTGAGAATGGCTAAGGAACTCGAGAAGAGAGGAACTCATATCCTGGGAATCAAGGATATGTCAGGTCTCCTCAAGCCTATGGCTGCGAAGAAGCTGATAGAGGCCCTCAAGAACGAGATTTCAATTCCTATTCATCTGCATACGCATGACACAAGCGGCAATGGTGTTGCTGCGCTGATGATGGCTGCTAATGCAGGAGTAGATATCATAGATGCTGCATTCAACAGTATGTCGGGACTTACAAGTCAGCCGGCACTCAACTCTATTGTTGCTTCAATGGAAAGCACAGAAAGAGACACAGGAATTGATCCGGACGGCATCCAGATTATTTCGGATTACTGGGCAGCAGTAAGACCTGTTTACAAGCAGTTCGAATCGGATATGGTTACAGGATCGGCTGAAATATACAAGTATGAAATGCCGGGAGGACAGTACTCGAATCTTAAGTCGCAGGTTGAAAGCTTCGGCCTCGGACACAAGTTCAATGAGGTCAAGGAAATGTACAAGTCGGTTAACGAGATGCTCGGGGATATCGTAAAGGTAACTCCGTCATCAAAGGCTGTAGGCGATATGGCTATATTCATGGTACAGAATGAACTGACGCCTGAGAATATCTACGAAAAAGCCAAGGACATAGATTTCCCTGATTCAATTGTTTCATACTTTGAGGGTATGATGGGTCAGCCTGAGGGCGGATTCCCGGAAAAGCTCCAGAAGCTTGTACTCCACGGAAAAGAGCCTGTAACATGCAGACCGGGAGAGCTTCTGCCTGATGAAGACTTTGATGCAATCAAAAAAGAGCTCAGAGAAAAGTACGGACTTGAGGGAACAGAAAAAGAAGCACTCAGCTATGCTCTTTATCCGAAAGTATTCGAGGATTACATCAAGAGCATTGAAAAGGACGGAAACTTCAGACTCATGGGAAGTGATATATTCTTCCATGGTCTTTCCGAGGGTGAGACATGCGAGGTTAAGATTGCAGAAGGAAAGCAGCTTGTAGTGAGACTTTCCAATGCAAGAGATACAGACGAGGAAGGCTTCAGAAACGTAGTGTTTGAAGTCAACGGAAACAGAAGTGCCGTTAAGATCAAGGATGAAGCTGCAAACCTGGCATCTGCTGCATCGCAGATTGTTTATGCGGACGCTGACGATCCGAACGAAATCGGTGCGAATATCCCGGGAAACATCATCAAGGTTCTTGTCAAGGAAGGCGAAGAAGTTGCTGAGAAGCAGCCGATTGCTGTAATTGAAGCCATGAAGATGGAAACTAATATCCTGGCGCCTATGAAGGGTGTAATTGACAAGATTTACATCAGCGAGGGACAGCAGGTTAAAGCCGGTGAGCTCATCGCAAAACTTAAATAAAACAGCATACGTTTAATGCAGGCTTCATTTAAGATGAAAATCTGCTGCTGAAATCGGAAAGCCTGACGTGCAGGCCGACAATACAGTGATTAATCGTATAAGACGCAGACGAATACTTAAAACCCGGAGGAATCCCAGTGATATCTTTCCGGGTTTTTCTGTATCTGACATATGCACATTACATTTTAATTTGCAGGGAAGTATGGTAGAATATTATATAAATCTGCAGTTAAGGCGCTGCACTGAGCGTAAAGTAAATCTGCACTTTTACGAAAGAAGCAGTATGGCGGAGGCTTATTCGCAGAGAGCAGGGGCATTTGAAAACGGAGGATAATAAATGAAAAGCAAAGACTGGACTGATTTAGGAGGAAATCTTAACCGCATAATCGAGGATGCAGTGCGTGTGGGTGATTTCGGTCGTCTTAACGAAAATATAAACAGAACGATAAAGAACGCCTTCGGTGCGGCCGGCGGAGAAGAATTCAGAAAAGGAGACGGATGGGATTTTAATCTCAGCGGAAATAACAGCTGCACCGGTTCAGATCCGGATACGGGCAGTAATTCGGGCAGCAGCACAGACTTCAGCTCTGACAGTGAGCCGGAGACAGGCCGGGGGACACAGGCAGAATCATATAATTACGGCAAACCGGGCAGCGGATATCAGAACGGAACGTCGTATCAGACATGGACTTCATATCAGACGGGCAATTCATATCAGACCGGAAAAGTACACAGAGAACAGACGAGCGGATATGCCAGCAGAAATGCCGGCGTGCCTGTGCAGAATCTGAGAAACAAAGCATTGTTTGCGGGCAGCGGCAAAAGGCAGGTCGGCTCGGCAGTTATGCTTGCCGGCGGTATTCTGGTGGCGGCTGTGAGCTTCCCTTCATTCGTGTCAGTGGTGATAAGCATGCTGTTTTATTTTTCGGGAGCTGATGCCGGAGCGGCCATAATGCTGCTCATAATGCTTGCGGCGGGTATTCTCCTTATTGTAAAGGGAGCAGGAGGTCTCGGGCTGTCGAAACGATTTGATATGTATGTGCGTTGTCTTGCCGGCAGAGACTATGCAGATATAGATAAGATGACGGGTTACTGCAGAAGACAGGAAAAGGAAATAGTCAAAGACCTGAGAAAAATGATTGCGAAGAGATGGTTCCTGCAGGGGCATCTTGACAGGAGCGAAAGCTGTCTGATGGTAACACATGAGGTATACGAACAGTATCTTGCCGCCGAGAAGAATAATGTAATTCGTGAGGCCGAGGAAGAAAGAAAGCGCGAAGAGGAAATGCAGCGTACCGGCACTCTTTCCCCGGAGGTAAAAGCCATTCTGCAGAAGGGGAAGGAATATATAGAAAGTATACGAAAAAGCAATGATGCAATACCGGGTGAAGAGGTCTCGGAGAAAATTTATAAAATAGAGCTTCTCGTCAGAAAGATTTTTCAGCAGACAGAGGCCCATCCGGAGAATGCGAAGGACCTGAGAAAGCTGATGGATTACTATCTGCCGATGACTGTGAAACTGCTGAATGCATATGAAGAGCTCGATGCACAGCCGATTCAGGGAGAAAATATTATAAATTCCAAGAAAGAAATAGAAGACACACTGGATACGCTGAATTTTGCATATGCAAAAATGCTTGATAATTTATTTGAAGATACTGCTTGGGATGTCTCGTCGGATATTTCCGTGCTTCAGACAATGCTGGCACAGGAGGGCCTGACGGATGATGGTTTTAAGAGTAAGCCCGGAGAAGAAAAATCGGGGCTGAATTAAAGATTGGAGAAAAAGTTATGGACATGGAATTCAAAGAAGCAGCAGCGCCTGCACTGACACTCGACCCGTTTAAAGAAGCCGGGAAGGCACAGCTGACCGCAGCTGAACCTCAGCCTGCGGAGGAGCCTGTGCTGACACCTGAGGAGCAGCAGATGGTGGATGCGTTTGTACAGCAGATTAATCTGGATGATTCGACGGCAATTCTTCAGTACGGAGCAGGAACGCAGAAGAAGATGGCGGATTTTTCCGAAACAGCACTCGAAAAGGTCAGAACAAAGGATCTGGGCGAGGTAGGCGATCTGATTACCGGAGTGGTCACGGAGCTTCGGGGGTTTGATGCCACGGAAGAAAAGGGACTTTTCGGGTTTTTCAAAAAAGGGAAAAACAAGATTGATTCCCTCAAAACCCGCTATGCCAAGGTTGAGACAAATGTAGAGAATATATGCAAGGTTCTGGAGGGACATCAGGTACAGCTGCTCAAGGATATTGCGGTTATGGACAAGATGTATGACGCAAATCTCATATACTTCAAGGAACTGACGATGTATATAATGGCAGGGAAGAAGAAGCTGGAGCAGGTGCGGAACGGTGAACTTGCTCAGCTGGTGCAGAAAGCGAAAGTGAGCGGACTTCCTGAGGATGTACAGGCGGCAAAGGATCTGGAGTCAAAATGCGAGCGCTTTGACAAGAAGCTCTATGATCTGGAGCTGACAAGAAACATTTCCATACAGACTGCGCCGCAGATCAGACTTGTACAGGGAAACAATACTCTTATGGTGGAAAAAATCCAGTCTACAATTGTAAATACTGTTCCTCTCTGGAAGAGTCAGATGGTGCTTGCGCTGGGCGTGGCACATTCAAGTGACGCTGTAAAGGCGCACAGAGAAGTTACGGATATGACAAATGAGCTGCTGCGCAAGAATGCAGAAACACTTAAGATGGCTACTGTTGAAACCGCAAAGGAGACAGAACGAGGCATAGTGGATATCGAAACGCTGCAGCATACCAATGAGACTCTGATATCTACTCTTGATGAAGTGATGCAGATACAGCAGGAGGGACGTCAGAAGAGAACCGAAGCAGAGACTGAGCTGCGCAGACTGGAGAACGACCTGAAAGCAAAGCTGCTTGAGGTCACAGACAAATAATCACTCAATAATTGTTGACAAACACACAAAAATATGATATTTTTTTAGAGAAATAAACAATAAACCGTTGAGGCGGAGATAAAAGCAGTCATGCGCCCGCAGAGAGTCCGGGATGGTGCGATCCGGATGGAAATGCAAGCTGCCAAATGGACCGCTGAGGGCGCAGTCAAAAGCCGTATTTTCTGGCTGAGTATTCTGCGACGTGAGGCATACGTCAGTTGCCGGGAATATGTTGGTATTCTGCAGAGAGCATGGGTCATACCATGAAATTAAGGTGGCACCGCGGGTGAAACTCGTCCTTGATAGAATTTGATTTCTGTCAATGACGAGTTTTTTTTATGACCTGCCCAAATCTTGAAGTCCTATCCCGAAATCTTGATTTCGAGGAAGGACTCATGCAAAGCTTTCCCAAATCTTGAAGTCCGGGCGAACCGACATTTGCAGAAACAGAAACACGACTGGAGGTAAAAATGTATCCTACACTGGAAAAAGTAAAGCAGACTGCGGCACAGACCGGCTGCAGAAGGATACCGGTATGCACGGAAATGCTGTCAGACAGCTGCACGCCGGTAGAAGTAATGAGAATACTGAGAAAAGCCAGCAGACACTGTTATCTGCTGGAAAGTGCAAGTCAGAACGAGGTATGGGGACGATATTCGTTCCTGGGGTATGACCCGGGTATGGAAATCACATGTCTGGATGACACAGTTACGATAAGAGAGACAATGCCGGACGGCAGCGAGAAGAAAACTGTGAAAACAGTCGGACATCCGGGTGAAATTCTCAGAGAAATACTTGCAGAATACAAGACACCTCAGATGGAGGGAATGCCGGGATTTACAGGAGGACTGGTGGGCTATTTCTCATACGACTACATAAAATACAGTGAGCCTAAGCTCAAGCCGCTGATGAGGAGCAGAACCGATGATGCCGGAAATCATGATTTCAGAGATATGGACCTGATGCTGTTTGACAAAGTTATAGCGTTTGACCACTACAGGCAGAAAATTATGCTGATAGCCGGAGTGATGGCGGACGACATTGATAATTCTTATGAAAAAGCTGCGCAGACTCTTGAGGAAATGGCAGAGCTTATAAAGAACGGGGCAAAAGAAGATTTCGAACCGCTTACACTTAAAACAGAAATAATGCCGAGGTTTTCCGAGGAAGAATACTGCAGCATGGTTGAGAAAGCAAAACAGTACATCCGTGAAGGAGATATTTTTCAGGTTGTGCTGTCAAATCCTATGAGAGCAGAAGCAGAGGGCAGTCTGTTCGATACATACAGAGTGCTCAGAACAGAGAACCCGTCACCGTATATGTTCTATTTTTCAAGCGATGATATAGAGCTTTCGGGGGCATCGCCGGAGACGCTGGCAAAGCTTGACAACGGCAGAATAAGCACATTCCCGCTGGCGGGAACAAGACCAAGAGGTCATGACGAGGCTGAAGATAAGGCACTTGAGGCTGAGCTGCTAAGCGATGAAAAGGAACTGGCTGAACATAATATGCTCGTCGACCTGGGAAGAAACGATATCGGCAAGGTCAGCAGAATAGGAAGCGTGAAGGTAGAGGATTATCTCAGCATAGAGCGTTTTTCACATGTAATGCATATCGGGTCGACCGTTACAGGAGAAATCCGCAATGATAAAGACGCGGTTGATGCGGTAGATGCGATACTCCCGGCAGGGACACTGTCCGGAGCACCTAAGTTCAGAGCATGCCAGATAATCGAGGAGCTGGAAGGCGATAAGCGGGGAGTGTACGGCGGAGCGATCGGATATCTGGATTTTACGGGAAATCTTGACACATGCATAGCGATAAGGCTGGTTTACAGGAAAAACGGCAGAATCTGCATCCGTGCAGGTGCGGGAATAGTTGCAGACAGCGTGCCGGAAAATGAATTCAGAGAATGCATCAACAAGGCGAAAGCCGTTGTGACAGCTATAGGAATGGCAAAGGAGGGAATCTGATGATTTTGCTTATAGATAATTACGACAGTTTTTCATACAATCTTTACCAGCTGATAGGATCGGTTGATAAAAATATAAAGGTTATAAGAAATGATGAATGCACTGTTGATGAGATAGAAAGGATGTCACCGGAGGCACTGATACTTTCACCCGGCCCCGGCAGACCGGGAGATGCAGGAGTATGCATTGAGGCGGTGAAGTTTTTCGCAGGAAAGCTGCCCATGCTCGGAGTTTGCCTGGGTCATCAGGCAATATGCGAGGCGTTCGGAGGAACTGTTTCTTATGCAAAGAAGCTGATGCACGGAAAGCAGAGCAAGGTTTATCAGGGCGGAACAGGCAGACTGTTCAAGGGACTGGGACCTCAGTTCAAGGCTGCGAGATATCATTCGCTGGCAGCAGAGGCAGAGAGTCTGCCGCCGGAGCTTAAAATCACAGCAGAGGCAGACGACGGAGAAATAATGGCTCTTGAACATGTGAAATATCCTATATTCGGAGTTCAGTTTCACCCTGAATCAGTAATGACGCCGGACGGCAGAAAAATGATAGAAAATTTTATGGAGGTAGTGAGAAATGATTAAAGAAGCAATACTGAAGCTTGCCAAAAAAGAGGATTTGACATACGAGACAGCAGAGGCTGTTATGGATGAAATAATGAGCGGTGAGGCCACGCCGGTGCAGATGTCGGCATATCTTACAGCTCTTGCGCTGAAGGGCGAAACAATAGACGAGATAACCGCATCCGCGGCAGGCATGAGAGCCCACTGCATAAAGCTCCTTCACAATATGGATGTGCTGGAAATAGTAGGTACGGGCGGAGACGGATCGAATTCGTTCAATATATCCACCACTTCATCACTCGTTATCGCAGCGGCAGGAGTACCGGTTGCAAAGCACGGCAACAGAGCAGCGTCCTCGAAATCAGGAGCGGCAGATGTGCTTGAAGCACTCGGCGTTGATATTACGATTCCGCCTGAAAAAAGCGAAAAGCTGCTCAGAGACATAGGCATATGCTTCCTGTTTGCACAGAACTATCATGTTGCCATGAAGTACGTGGCACCGATAAGAAAAGAGCTGGGGATCAGAACAGTCTTCAATATTCTGGGGCCTCTCAGCAATCCTGCAGGCGCGAACATGGAGCTGATGGGCGTTTATGACGAATCGCTTGTTGAGCCGCTGGCTCAGGTAATGGCAAAGCTCGGAGTTTCGCGCGGAATGGTTGTTTACGGAAAGGATAGTCTGGATGAGATTTCAATGTGTGCTCCGACAGCGGTATGCGAAATAAAAGACGGATGGTTCCAGTCATATGAGCTGACGCCGGAACAGTTCGGATATAAAAGATGCCGCAAAGGAGAGCTGACAGGAGGTACGCCTCAGGAAAATGCAGAGATAACAAGAGCTATACTCGAGGGTACAGAAAGAGGTGCAAAGAGGCAGGCAGTGTGCATGAACGCAGGTGCAGCGCTTTACATAACAGGAAAAACGGAGACTATCGAAGAGGGCGTCAGAATGGCCGAATCGCTGATAGACGACGGATCGGCACTGAAAAAGCTCAATGAATTCATTACGGAAAGCAATAAACAGGACTGAGGCAGGAAAGAAAAAATGGCAGGAGCTTCTGATATACTGCTGGAAATAGCAGAAAAGACGAGAAAAAGAATAGAAGAAAAGCAGAGAGAAAAACCGCTGGCACAGATCAGAACGGAGGCAGAAAAAATAAGAGCTGCAGAGCTTGAGGCAGAACGCAGAGAAAATGCGGATTCAGAGAATCCGGCGCGGCCTAGAAAGAAGTCTTTCATCGAGGCACTGAAAAAAAACGGGATGTCATATATCTGTGAGGTTAAGAAAGCCTCTCCGTCAAAGGGTCTGATTGCGGAAGAATTTCCGTATCTGCAGATAGCGAAGGACTACGAGGCGGCGGGTGCATCAGCAATATCGTGTCTGACTGAACCGTTTTATTTCAAGGGCAGCGACAGATATCTGAAAGAAATAAGCGATGCCGTGAATATTCCGGTTCTGAGGAAAGATTTCACAATAAGCGAATACATGATTTATGAGGCGAAGATTCTGGGGGCGTCAGCGGTGCTGCTGATATGCAGCCTGCTGGATGATGTACAGCTGAGAGGTTATATGGCTGCAGCCGAGGCTCTCGGAATGGATGCGCTGGTGGAGGCACACGACAGTGAAGAGGTGCTCCGGGCGATAGCTGCGGGAGCGAAAATAATCGGTGTAAACAACAGGAATCTGCGGACATTTGAAGTGGACATGGGAAACAGTATTGCACTCAGGTCGCTGGCGCCGGATGATCTGGTGTTTGTGTCTGAGAGCGGAATCAGAACCGCACAGGATATAGAGAGGCTTCGTGACAATAATGTGGATGCGGTGCTTATCGGAGAAACACTGATGCGGAGTGCAGACAAGAGGAAAGCGCTGGAAGAGCTGAACGGCGGACCTCTGCAGACAAAAATCAAAATATGCGGGCTGAGCAGACATGAGGATATCGAATATGTAAATGAGGCGAGACCTGATTTTGCGGGGTTTGTGATAGATTATCCGAAAAGCCGCAGGAGCGTCGGGCCGGAGCAGCTGGCAGAGCTTGCAGATGAGCTTGATGACGGCATCGCAGCGGTGGGTGTGTTCGTGGATGCACCGGAAGAGCTTGCGGCGCAGCTTTACAACGAAGGGCTGATAAAGGTGATACAGCTTCACGGCAGCGAGGATGATGCATATATTGAAAGGCTGCGCGGGCTTCTGACTCAGGAAGCGGACGCAGACAAGGTGAGGATTATCAAGGCTTTTAAGGTTAATTCACGCGAGGATCTCGCAGAGGCACAGGCCAGCAGTGCGGATATGATAATGCTGGATCAGGGAAGAGGCGAGGGAAAAGCCTTTGACTGGTCAATCGTGAATGCAGACAGGGAAATGCTCAGAAGACCGTTTTTCCTTGCCGGGGGACTCGGTGCCGGAAACCTGGAGGAGGCTGTGAATCTGATGAGACCATGGGCAGTGGACATGAGCAGCAGCCTGGAAACAGATGGTTTTAAGGATAAAGAGAAGATAGCCGATGTAATGAGGGTTATAAGAACACTGAACGGATAAAGCGGCATGAAAATTAACAGAGAGCAGAATGAATAAAGTGTTATGAACAGAGCATCTGAACGAATAGAACTTCATAAGAATTATCAGAATGCCTGAATTAGTAAAATAAACGGAGGAATTGATATGAGCGCAGGAAGATTCGGCGCCCACGGAGGGCAGTACATACCTGAAACACTGATGAATGCAGTGATTGAGCTTGAAGAAGCATACAACAGATATAAAGACGATCCGGAGTTTAACAGGGAGCTGACGGATTTGCTTGACGAATATGCAGGAAGACCGTCGAGGCTTTATTATGCGGAGCACATGACAAAGGACCTCGGAGGGGCGAAAGTATATCTGAAAAGAGAAGATCTTAATCATACAGGATCGCATAAGATAAACAATGTGCTGGGTCAGGTGCTGCTGGCAAAAAAGATGGGCAAAACCAGAGTAATCGCCGAGACAGGTGCGGGGCAGCACGGAGTTGCGACAGCTACTGTCGCGGCGCTGATGGGCATGGAATGTGAGATTTTTATGGGAAAGGAGGATACCGAGCGGCAGGCACTGAATGTTTACAGGATGAAGCTTCTGGGGGCAAAGGTGAACGCCGTGACATCAGGAACCGCAACACTGAAGGATGCTGTTTCGGAAACGATGAGGGAGTGGACAAATCGTATCGATGACACACATTATGTACTGGGATCAGTCATGGGACCGCATCCGTTTCCTACAATAGTGCGGGACTTTCAGGCGATTATATCCAGAGAAATAAAGGCGCAGCTTATGGAAAAAGAAGGGCGCCTGCCGGATGCCGTGCTGGCATGTGTCGGCGGAGGATCGAATGCAATCGGAAGCTTTTACAATTTCATAGAAGACAAGGATGTCAGACTTATCGGATGCGAGGCTGCAGGCCGAGGCATTAATACGGCAGAGACTGCTGCTACTATAGCAGTGGGACGTCTCGGAATCTTTCACGGGATGAAGTCGTATTTCTGCCAGGACGAGTACGGGCAGATAGCTCCGGTATATTCTATTTCGGCAGGTCTTGATTATCCCGGTATCGGACCGGAGCATGCGAATCTTTATGATACAGGCAGAGCTGAATACGTACCGGTTACAGATGATGAAGCGGTTGACGCTTTCGAATATCTTTCAAGGACAGAAGGAATAATTCCGGCCATAGAAAGTGCACATGCGGTGGCGCATGCGAGGAAGATAGTGCCGCAGATGGATAAAAATCAGATAGTGGTAATTACAATTTCAGGAAGAGGAGACAAGGACTGTGCGGCAATTGCACGCTACAGAGGGGAGGATATTCATGACTAGGAAAATATCAGATGCATTTGCGTCGGGAAAAGCATTCATACCTTTCGTGACATGCGGAGATCCGTCTCTTGAGGTCACAGAACAGCTGGTTTATGCGATGGAGGAGGCGGGTGCCGATCTGATTGAGCTGGGCATACCGTTCTCGGATCCGACCGCGGAGGGACCGGTTATTCAGGCGGCAAACGTCAGAGCGCTGGCGGGCGGTGTTACCACAGACAGTATATTTGAGATGGTGAGGCGTATCAGAGCGAAGAGTGATATCCCGATGGTATTCATGACATATGCCAATGTTGTTTTCTCATACGGCACGGAGCGTTTTGCACAGAGAGCAGCAGAAATCGGCATGAACGGCATGATACTGCCGGATGTTCCGTTTGAGGAAAAAGCTGAATTCGACACAGTGTGCAGAAAATACGGGCTGGAATTCATTTCACTGATTGCACCTACATCTCACGATCGTATATCAATGATTGCAAAGGAAGCAAGCGGCTTCGTATACTGTGTTTCTTCACTTGGAGTTACAGGAATGCGGTCGGATATCACAACGGACATAGGTGCAATGGTTTCTCTCGTAAAACAGGCAAATGACATTCCGTGCGCGGTGGGATTCGGCATATCGACACCGCAGCAGGCGGCAGATATGGCAGCAGAATCCGACGGTGCTATTGTCGGGTCTGCGATAGTAAAGCTGTGTGAAAAGTACGGCAGCGGCTGTGTGCCTTACGTGAAGGAATACGTAAAGAGCATGAAGGACGCAGTGCGAGGCGTATAAGAAGCAGGCATATAAAAAACAGAGTATATAACGTGGTATATAAAAAACAGGCTGATGCATTAAGGATTTGTTCCGCAGTGCATCGGCCTGTTGTATTTTCTGATGATTGTCATATCTTTTTCTGACCGGATGATTATGAATTCCGGCCGGGGCAACTTTATCAGTAGTGCATTACGACAGGCATTCCGACCTCTGCTGCACTGTAAAGCTCACCCATTCTGCTCGGAGGCATATTGACGCAGCCATGGCTTCCGTTGTTTATCCATATGCTGCCGCCGAAGCTGCTCCGCCAGTCCGCATCGTGGAATCCCTGACCGCTCCATGTGACGCCGAGCCAGTATTTAACAGGGCTTTCGTACTTCGATCCGTCTGCGTTATCACCCTTGAGAACCACATCTCTGGCCTTGTTGAGAATATAATATGTTCCGGTGTTCGTAGTGGTTCCGGTTGCTCTGCAGCCCGTTACACAGTTTGAACTGAAATACAGACTGCCGTCAATATAAAATTTTACGACCTGCGCAGATATATCAACATCAATGTATGTATTGCCGACATTTCTCGAATACTGGCCGTAGCCTTTTTTTGAGAAGACAGGTTCGCGCGTGACATCCTTGTGTGATTTGATATCTTTAATCAGCTGAGCTGCCTCGCCCTCCTGGTCTATCTGCCATCCGTATGTGCCGCCGTATACATGTATCTGCTTTCCGCTCAGTGAAGTGAAATTTCTCTCAGCGCCTATGTTGTCATATTTTGCGGCGAGTGAAGCAACATATTCCTTGACAGCTGCCTCATCGATATCACCGGAATTATCGGTCTTCAGAAGCTTGCCGAGCTGCTCTGCGGATATCGTAAATGTTTCATCGCCGAGGCTGTATGTGATTTTCTGGTTAAGATATTTTTTACAGTATTTCTGATATTTCAGGAGTTTTTTGTTTTCTGAAGTGACCTTCGGAGTAGTGTAATAATCCTCCTCCTCGAAGGAAATCTTGAACTCACCGTTCGCTATATGCTTGAGGAGATCCTTGAAAAAGGCCTCACCGTCAGGCTTGGTGCCGCAGACTTCCTTTACAATAGGAAAATCCGATTTAGTAAGATCAACGTAAGCATCGTGACTTTCGGTTGCATCGGCACTGTTCAGAAAATCGGACGAGAGTACGCGTTCCTTGAATTCCTTTCCGCAGTCGCGCACGTTCATAGAAAACTGCACGATGAGCGGCGTCTTTATATAGTGATTGAAGGCGGCCAGGAAAATGTTGTCATGCTTGGCGTTTTTCAGCTTGTTATCAATCTTGTAGCTGCATCCGAAATCCGTAAAGGCTGCAAGATCGTCATTAAGCGGGCCGGTGACTGTTATATGCTTGGAATTCCATTCGTCCGTAAGCTTCTGCGCTGCTTCATCATATGAAAGACCGGAGCAGTCGACTCCGTTTATCTGAGTATTTTCGGGGAATTTATTGTTATCGTAATCATCAGATTCTGAATATGCGAATACGGCTCCCCCTATCAGAGCCGCTATTGCAAGAATAACTATCAAAACGGTTACTATAATTTTTTTCATACTTTCTCCTTAAATCAAACCTTCTCCATTTTACTCTATTTAATATAACTTTTAAAGAGAAAAAATACGTTTTTGTGGTAAAATAGCAATATAATTTACAGCTTGCATATAATGAGGTAAAACATGGCATTTACACACCTTCACGTACATACAGAATACAGTCTTCTTGACGGCGCTTCAAGGATAAAGGACCTTGTTTCGCATGCCAAGGAGCTCGGGATGACATCGCTTGCAATAACAGACCATGGCGTGATGTTCGGGGTGATAGACTTTTACAGGGAGTGCCTGAAGCAGGGCATAAGACCGATAATAGGATGTGAGGTATATACAGCGGCAAGGACGCTGTTTGACAAGGAATCCGACAAAGACAAGCACATGGGACATCTGATACTTCTCGCGGAGAACAATACCGGATACAAAAATCTCATGAAAATCGTATCGGAGGGGTACAGACACGGATTTTATTATAAACCGAGAATAGACAAGGATGTTCTGCGCCGTTACAGTGACGGACTGATTGCCCTTTCAGCCTGCCTTGCAGGTGAAATTCAGCACAGGCTGCTTAACAGAGATTATGCGGGGGCGAAAAAGGAAGCGCTTGAGATGCGCGGGATTTTCGGTGAAAACAATTTCTTTCTGGAACTTCAGGACCAGGGTCTCGAGGAGGAGATGCAGATACTTCCTGACATGAAAAGACTGCACGAGGAGACGGGTATACCGTTCGTGGCTACAAATGATGTGCATTATGTCAGGCAGGAGGATGCCGCAGCGCAGGATGTGCTGATGTGCATACAGATGGGAACGACTATCGACGATGAAAACAGAATGAGATTTCCTACTGACCAGTTTTATCTCAAATCAGAGGATGAAATGCGCAGGATTTTTGCGAACATACCGGAAGCCTGCGACAACACGGAAAAGATTGCACAGCGCTGTGATGTCACATTCACATTCGGTGAACTGCACCTGCCGGATTTTCATGCTCCGAATGGACTGACAAACAGAGAATATCTGCGGAAGCTCTGTGAGGACGGGCTGCAGCAGAGGTACAGCGGTGCAGACGAACAGAAAATGAAGGAACTGCACAGCAGACTTGACTATGAGCTTTCCACTATAGAAAACATGGGATATGTCGAATACTTCCTGATTGTGTGGGATTTCATAAATTATGCAAAGAGCAGAGGAATAATGGTCGGACCGGGCAGAGGCTCGGCTGCGGGCAGTATAGTAGCTTATACACTGAAAATAACAGACATAGATCCGATTAAGTACGATCTGATTTTTGAACGTTTCCTTAATCCGGAAAGAGTGAGCATGCCGGATATTGATATCGACTTCTGTTATGAGAGGCGCGGAGAGGTCATCGATTATGTCATGGAAAAATACGGCGAGGACAAGGTCTCGCAGATTATCACGTTTGGCACCATGAAAGCAAAACAGGCAGTGCGCGATGTCGGAAGGGTGCTGAATGTCAGCTATCCGGAGACGGATGCCATCGCAAAGGCGATACCGTTTGCACTCAAGATGACGATAGACAAGGCGCTGGAAATGAGTCCGGAGCTGAAGAAAAAATACGAAACCGAGGAAACGACCCGCAGAGTAATAGATATGGCGAAGGCAATAGAGGGGATGCCGCGTCACGCGTCAACACATGCTGCAGGTGTTGTGATTTCAAAGGAAAGCATCGATGAGTATGTGCCGCTTTATCTGTCTGACAAGGGGCTGTCCACTCAGTTCAATATGACGACGATAGAGGAGCTGGGACTGCTCAAGATGGATTTTCTCGGGCTCAGAAATCTGACGATAATAAGAGATGCGCTGGAAATGATAGAGAAAAATCACGGCGTGAAGATTGACTTCGCCTCGATGGACTATGATGATCCGGCGGTTTACGATATGATTGCAAAGGGAAACACACAGGGAATATTTCAGCTGGAAAGCGGCGGCATGACTCAGTTCATGAAAAATCTGAAGCCGGACTGCTTTGAGGATGTTGTCGCCGGAATATCACTTTACAGACCGGGTCCGATGGCGTCCATCCCGACATACATAGAGAACAAGAAGCATCCGGAGAGCATAGAATATATTCACGAAAGCCTGGAGCCGGTGCTTTCAGTAACATACGGCTGCCTGGTCTATCAGGAGCAGGTAATGAGAATAGTGCGTGACCTCGGAGGCTATTCATACGGGCGTTCCGACCTGGTGCGCCGTGCGATGAGCAAGAAAAAAATGGATGTAATGCTTGAGGAAAAGGAGTATTTCATTCATGGAAAGACTGCACCCGACGGGACTGTTGAGATTCCGGGGTGTGTGCGCAACGGTGTGCCAGAGGAAGCGGCTGAGGAAATCTTTAATCAGATGGTAAGCTTTGCCGAATACGCATTCAACAAATCACATGCGGCTGCCTATGCTGTGCTGGCATATGAGACAGGATACCTTAAGGCACATTACACGGTGGAGTTTATGGCGGCTCTGCTGACGAGTGTTATGGGCGATGCCGATTCGACATCAAAATATATAAGAAACTGTACGGATATGGGTATAGAAGTGCTGCCGCCGGATGTCAACGAAAGCGGCAAAAAATTCACAGTGAAGGACGGGAAGATAAGATTCGGACTTCTCGGCGTGAAAAATGTAGGTGAGGCACCTGCCGACGCGATAATAGAAGCCAGAAAGTCAAAGGGGAAACCGAGGGATATTTTTCAGTTTATCGAGAACCTGGATATTCATAAGATGAATAAAAAGGCCGTGGAAAGTCTCATAAAGGCCGGTGCACTCGACTGCTTCAGTGAAAACCGGGCGGCACATATGTGCATTTACGAGAGCCTTATAGAAACAGCGCAGTCTGATGCAAAGAATGTGATTGAAGGACAGCTGTCGCTTTTCCAGCTGAATGCAGAGACAATGGAGCAGAGCAGAGATATCCGCAGGCTTCCGGATGTGAAGAATTTTGAAAAGGATATTCTCATTGCGCAGGAAAAGGAGATGCTGGGAGTATATATTACAGATCATCCGCTGTCAGAGTACCGGGATATGATAGAAAAATCAGTTACGGTGACATCTCAGGATCTCGCAGAGGTGCTTGAAGGCGAGGAAAGCGGCGAGGTGCACAGCTTTGTCACTGATGGAATGCATGCTGTAATGGCGGGAATCGTGACCGGAAGAAAAACACTGATAACGAAGACTAATAAAATGATGGCATTTGTCGATATGGAGGATCTGTACGGAACCGTAGAGGTAGTCGTTTTCCCGAATGTTTACGAAAGATACGGAGCGCTTACGGCCGAGGATGCGGTGATATCGGTATCAGGCAAGGTGAACTTCAAAGAGGGCGAAGTGCCGAAGCTGCTTGCGGACAGAATAACAGACATCAGGCAGCTCGGTGAGCTGGCCGCGGATATCAGGGACGCACGTGCGGATACATACCGCAGTGCAGCTGATGAGTACCGCAGTGAGCCGGTGCCGCAGCCGGAAGGGCTGATCAAGATAAAGCTCCCCGAGGGTGATACAGCCGGGCTGCTGGAACAGATAAAAGATATAATGACTGAGCACAGAGGAAATTATCAGGCTATAGTATATATGCCGGCCGGCGGTTCATTCAGGACAGAACCTTCGCTCTGGGTGGATCCCGGCCCGGAGTTCAGAAACTCCATAGTGGAGATAGTGGGCGCAGAAAATTACAAAGGATGAATGACGGACGGAAAAAGGCGGAGCACGATGTGATAAAGCCGGAGAGGAGAAAAAATATGAAAAGAATAGGAGTGCTGACAAGCGGGGGAGATGCACCGGGCATGAACGCAGCTGTAAGAGCTGCAGTAAGAACAGGAATATCCATGGGAATGGAGGTGTTCGGGATTGAACGCGGATATGAAGGTCTGCTGGACGGTGAAATTAAAAAAATGGAATGGCATTCTGTGGGAGATATACTCCAGCGGGGCGGTACGATTCTGAAAACTGCCAGAAGTGAACGCTTCAGGAGCGAAAAGGCACAGAAGCATGCAGCCACAATGCTGGATACATTCGGGATTGAAGGTCTTATCGTGATAGGCGGAGACGGATCAATGAAGGGCGGTCTTGAGCTCGGAAAGCTGGGAATAAAGGTTATGGGAATTCCGGGTACGATAGACAACGATCTCGGGTACACTGATTATACTATCGGATTTGACACGGCGGTAAACACCGTTCTGGCTATGATTTCGAATCTCAGAGATACAGCATCTGCGCATGAGAGAACGACAATTGTTGAAGTAATGGGGAGAAGATGCGGAGATATAGCGCTTTATGCGGGACTGACCGGCGGCGCTGACGTGATACTGGTACCGGAGGTTGAACCGGATATAAATGAAGTGTGCCGCAGAGTGCTGCGCGGACAGCAGTCCGGAAAGCTGCACAGCATAATCCTGAAGGCAGAGGGCGTGGATATGAGCGTTCGCCAGCTGGCAGAGATTGTCGGTGAGCGGACCGGACGTGAGGTGCGTTCTGTTGTCCCGGGATATATACAGCGGGGAGGCACCCCGTCATGCCGTGACAGACTGCTTGCCAGCACTATGACAGACAAAGCTGTACGGCTTTTATATGACGATGAGGAGAGTAAGGCAATAGGAATTCTGGATAACAAAATAGCTGCGGTCAATCTGGCTGAAGCACTCGAAATCAAGAAAGAATTCAGAAGAGATCTTTATGAAATAGCAGAAACTTTATCATAAAAATCACAGACTGTTTTTTTCGGTGTCGGATGCTCCGGGCAGGGTGCCGGTATCAAGGCCGATATCGTTGTTGAGAACGGAGCCGAAGCTGATTGCTCCGGTTCCGAATTTTCGTCTGATATCATCCATAGCTCGTTCGGCCTTCTCAGCTTTTTCAATATTGATATTTTCGTCGGAAAAAAGTGACAGCTGCTGCGCCTGATTTTCATCACAGAGATTTATTGCGGTGATAGTCAGCATTCTGATGGGTTTGCGGAGCTGCCACGATTTTTTTATTATGGAAAGCGCGGTGCCGGCGATGATTTCAGCCAGATTCGTCGGATTATCAAGCTGCTGCTGTCTTGAAATGACTTTAAAATCGGGGTCCTTGATATCCACCTTGACTCCGAACGCTTTCATTTTGTGTATGCGCAGGCGGCTGGCTACTGTGTCTGCAAGCCCGGTCACTGCAACTTTTATATCATCGGCACCCTGAAGATTTCTGCTGAATGTGGTGCCGTTGCCGACAGATTTGACTTTTTCGATGCGGTCATATCTCAGAACCGGTGTTGTATCAAGACCATTGGCATAGTCATGTATTACGCCGCCCTGTTTGCCCAGAAGCCTTTTTACCATATTCCGGTCGGAAAGCGCCAGCTCTCCGATGGTTTTGATGCCGTGTCCGCGCAGTCTGGCAGCTGTGGCTTTTCCGACAAAGAACATAGAGCCGATATCCATGGGCCAGAGCAGCTGTCTGAAATTATCTCTTGAAATTACGGTGGTTGCATCAGGCTTTTTGTAATCACTGCCCATTTTCGCGAAAATCTTGTTGAAGGACACGCCTGCGGAAAGCGTCAGACCGAGTTCTCTGCTGACAGTGTGTCGTATTTCATCTGCAATCTGAGGTCCGGTTCCGAAAAGCCGGATGCTTCCTGTGACATCGAGCCATGATTCATCGATGCTGAAGGGTTCGACCATGTCTGTATATCGCAGATAAATCTGATTGATGAGTCTGCTGTAATGCCTGTATTTACTGTGATGCGGAGGGACAACCTGCAGGTCGGGACATTTTTTTCTGGCCTGCCGCAGAGTTTCGGCGGTTACCACACCGTATTTCTTCGCGATTTCATTTTTTGCCAGGATGATGCCGTGACGGTTCTCGGGATTGCCGCAGACCGCCATTGGCTTATCCTTCAGCTGCGGATAGTCCAGAAGCTCTACAGATGCAAAAAAACCATTCATATCACAGTGAAGTATTACTCTGTCCATAGGGAATCCTCCTTTCTCTGAGCGGGCGCCGGGTACGATTTAATCATCAGTTCAATTATACCTTAAAACTCCGGCACTGCAACAGCCGGAATGAGCATATCGGGATTCTTATTTGGGGATTTAGTGAAAAAGCCATAATGTTCTTTTTATTGAAACGCGATGTGTGTTATAATTATACTCAATGTCAGAACCCGGATGCATGGCAGCAAAAGAGAAAACAGATGTCAGCAGCGGTCAAGCCGCAGCGGACTGAAATGCATACGGGTGAGAAAGAAATATATACCGGAATCCGGTTGAAAGGGAAAAATTATGCTGGATAAACTTAAAAAAATCGATAAGGCGCTGAGAACTATTGTGATAATAACAGGCGGTCTGCTTGTACTTTTCAAGCTTCTGAGCAGAGACGAATCGAAGGAAAAATCCACAGGTACAGAATATCATTCGGAAGAGTTCGACGAAATCTGGTAGGAAGCTGAGAATCCGAACGCAGAAAATCAATAAAGGTCACAGAAAAGCATGTGATCACGGGCAAAGGAGAAATTGAAATATGAGAATATGGACTATAGTAAGCGGAATCCTTATGGTGCTGACAGGTGCTTTCTGTTTTATGAACCCCGGACAGACATTTCTGTCGCTTGCCTTTATAGTGGGGCTTGTGATGGTTATAAACGGAATTATACATGCAATGGCATATCTTATCGGAAGAGGACTGCACAACAAGGGCGACAACAACGGATGGATACTTACCGATGCGCTGGTAACGCTGATTCTCGGCATACTCATACTCTGCAATCAGCTGGTTGTGGATTCAGCTATACCGATGGTGTTCGGCATATGGATGCTGGTATCGGGAACGCTGAGAATCGAGGCTGGAACTCACATCAATAAAAGAAAAAAGCGTCTGAATTTCCGTACAACCATGACTACAGGAACACTCACAGTGCTTGTCGGACTTTTCGGTTTCATAAATCCGCTGGTGGAGTGGATGACGACGGCCGTGCTGCTGGGAATTTTCCTTGTAATGCAGGGCATCAATATCATTGAGCTCGGCATCAATATGCCGCATGAGAAAAAATCTTACGTTAAGATATATAAGAGAAGGCGTGAAGCGATAAAGATAACTGATGAAGACGAGACTCCGGAAAAGGTAATGGAGCGTCTGAAGCAGAAGGAGGCTGCAGCTCAGTCGGGTGTGCAGCCGGTAAAAGCACAGCAGCAGATGCAGAGATCAGACGCAGAGGCAGAAACAAATGAAAGAGTATGATGTTTGCATTATAGGAGGAGGGGCAGCCGGTCTGGCAGCGGCAGCCTCTCTTGACAGAAAAATAAAATTATGCATACTGGAAAAAAATGAGATCCCGGGCAGGAAGATCATGGCTACAGGCGGAGGACGATGCAATATTACAAATGCGGCCTGTAAAAACAAAGATCTGACCCTGGATTTTTTTGAATCGCTGGGAATGGTATGCCGAAGTGACAGTGAGGGAAGGTATTACCCGTATTCGGGTTATGCGCCTGATGTGGTTAAAATTCTGCTTGGCGCTGTATGCCGGAACGATACGGCAGATGCCGCAGCAGAGGCGGGAAATGTGAAATCAGAACGGCCGGCGGCAGAAATCATCACATCTGCACAGGCACAGAGCATAGAAACCGAAAACGGGAGCTTTTACATAAAATTCAGAGATATGAAGACAAAACAAAGCTGCAGAATAAAGGCGGCCGACGTGATAATAGCCTCCGGCGGAAAGGCCGCACCGCAGTTCGGAACCACAGGAGACGGATATGCGCTTGCAAAATCGCTGGGTCACAGTATTACGCGCCTTTATCCTGTACTGACTGCGGTTGAATGCGGTGATTTCCGAAGCATAAAAGGGGTGCGGGCAAAGGGCAGAGCAGGTATTTACAGAGACGGCGGGCTGCTGTATGAAGAGGACGGTGAAATCCAGTTTACAGCGGACGGAGTTTCAGGTATATGCATATTCAATCTGACGCCGTACATAAGGGCAAATGACGGAGAATCATTCGCAGAGGCACTGAAGCACTTCGAGCTGCGCATTGATCTGGCGCCGGATATACCGCAGGAAATAATTACCGGAAGGCAGAGCTCATTCGGCATATTGACAGAGAAGCTTTCTGACTGCGTGCCTCCCGACAGGGTTAAGGACTGGAGACTGCCGGTTAAGGGCGTAAAGGGCTGGAAAAATGCTCAGTGCACGGCAGGAGGAGTTGCGGCAGAAGAGATAGACATGAATACTATGGAATCAAAGCTGGTAGAGGGACTTTATTTTGCAGGTGAAGTAATAAATCTGCAGGGACCATGCGGAGGCTATAATCTGCAGAATGCATGGGAGACAGGCATAAAGGCGGCACGTGCTGTTAATGCAAAGCATGCAGATAATTCGAATCGAGGAGTAAAAGCTGAAGAGTAAAAGAAAATGCCGGGGCAGACGGAAGGTCCGCAGGACGGCAGACAGGAGAAAACCGCTCGGATGAGATACAGAATAAATCAGATAAGACTAGGTATAAATGAGGGACCGGATAATTTCGCGGATGCTATAAGAAAAAAACTGAAAAAACCTAATCTCAGGATAAAAGATATAGAAATAATAAAAGAATCCGTGGACGCAAGAAGAAAGCCCGATGTGAAGCTGGTGTATACGCTGGATTTTTCATGTGCGGAAAATCTGAAGCTGGAGAAAGCCCGGAAAAATGTTTATGAGCCCGTTGTCATAAAAAATGCGGAGCACGCGGTGCTGCGCGGTGCACCCGTGATTGCGGGGTTCGGACCGTGCGGAATGTTTGCGGCGCTGATACTGGCAGAGGCCGGGCTGAAGCCGATAGTGACGGAACGCGGGCAGAACGTTGACGAACGTATAGTTTCTGTAAAGCGATTCTGGGAAACCGGAGTGCTTGACCCGGAATCGAACGTGCAGTTCGGTGAAGGCGGCGCGGGCACTTTTTCGGACGGTAAGCTGACTACGGGGATAAAGGACATAAGGATATCCAAGGTGCTGGATGAATTCGTTAAAGCCGGTGCAGATCCCGCCATACTGTACAGGCAGAAACCGCATATAGGTACTGACAAGCTCAGAGATATCGTGAAAAACATCAGATACAAGATTGAAGCACTGGGCGGCAGAGTGATGTTTGATACAAAGCTGACCGGGATGGTGTTCACAGAGGAGGACGGGCACAGAAAACTGACGGCGGTCAGGACGCTGGACCGATGCGGCAGAGCAGGCGTAATCGAAACAGACAGCCTCATTCTGGCTATAGGGCACAGTGCGCGGGATACATTCGAAATGCTTTATGAAGAGGGTTTTCCGATGCAGCAGAAGCCTTTTTCGATAGGGGTGAGGATAGAACATCCGCAGAGAATGATAGATGCTGTGCAGTACGGAGATGCTGCAGCTGCAGAAAAGCTGGGCGCAGCTGACTATAAGCTCAATCACAGATGCGAAAACGGAAGAGGTGTATATACATTCTGCATGTGCCCCGGCGGCAGTGTGATAAACTCAGCCTCTGAGCCGGGTACAGCGGTGACAAACGGCATGAGCAGCAGCGGACGAGACGGGGAGTATGCAAACAGCGGCCTTCTCGTAGATGTGCGTACGGAGGATTTTCATTCGCGGCACCCGCTTGCAGGAATAGAGTTTCAGAGAAAATATGAAAAGCTTGCTTATAAAAACGGGAACGGCACCATACCTGAAACCATATACCGGAGCTTCAGAGATGACTCACAGGATCCGGTAAGACAGAGTCTTCCGGAATTTGCAGCGGACGCAATAACAGAGGCTATGCCTTTTCTCGGGCGCAGACTCAAGGGTTTTGACAGAGATGATGCTGTAATGAAGGCAGTAGAGACAAGAAGCTCATCGCCTGTCAGAATACTGCGGGGAAAGGACCACCAGACTGCGTTTTCAGGAATATATCCGGCAGGAGAAGGACCCGGGTATGCAGGAGGGATAATGTCAGCGGCTGTTGATGGTATAAAAACCGCAGAATATCTGATAATGAACAGAAACCGCTGATGCATCAGGCGAAGCACAGCGCCGGCAGGTCTGGGGCAGACATGAATAATAAAACAGTTTGAATTTTATATCATAAGAAAATATAATAAGCATAGAAGAGACTGCAGTCCGGCAGTCACAGTGAATACAGAACAATACTTCAGAGAAAAGAAGGCATTTACGGACCTTCATTCAGAGAATGAAGAGCAGAAGGAGATATCAGTTGGAGGATTACGGACAGAAAAATGTCAAGATGATAACCGCAGAAATAAGCGACACTATCGACAGAGGCGAGCTTTTCGGAGGAATGGATAAAAACCTCAGACTCATAGAGGAAAACCTCAAGGTGGATATCATACAGAGGGACAATACTCTCATACTTAAGGGAGAATATGCGGTGCAGGCCGAAAAAATAATAAGAGAAATGATGCGCGTTTTGGAAAAAGGAGAGAAATTGGACGAACAGAAGATAAACTATATAGCGGACCTCAGCGAAAGAGGACTGTCGTATAATGAAGAAAATCCGGGCAAGGATATAATATGCTTCACACATGAAGGAAAACCGCTGAGATCCAAGACAATAGGACAGAAGATGTATGTGGATTCCATAAGGAAAAAAGACATAGTTTTCGGCATAGGACCGGCAGGTACGGGGAAGACATACATCGCTGTTGCAATGGCGGTCAATGCTTTTAAAAACAAAGAAGTTCAGAAGATAATACTGGCAAGGCCTGCAGTGGAAGCGGGAGAGAGATTAGGCTTTCTTCCGGGAGATCTCCAGGAAAAAGTGGATCCGTATCTCAGACCGCTGTATGATGCTCTTTATGATGTGCTCGGAAGAGAAAGCGCACTCAGGCTCAAGGAAAAGGAAGTCATTGAGGTCGTTCCTCTGGCGTATATGAGGGGAAGGACACTTGACAATTCATTCATAATTCTTGATGAGGCACAGAATACGACTCCGGAACAGATGAAGATGTTTCTGACCAGAATGGGATTCGGCTCAAAAGTAGTGGTTACAGGCGACATAACACAGATAGACCTTCCGCGAGGAAAAAAATCAGGACTCAGGGAAGCTGCGGCAGTATTGAAAAATGTGCACGAGATAAGCTTCTGCTATATGAAGGATACTGATGTTGTAAGGCATCAGCTGGTGAAAAAAATAATAAATGCATATGATGTGTACTACAAGGCACATCCGCACAGGGAGGAAGAATAGCGGTATCATGAGGATATTTTGCAGTGATGAGAATTTTACAGAAAGCGCAGCGGCAGATGTGTTTCATGATGCTGCAGTGCTCTGTATGGAAAAAGAAGGTCTGAATCACGAGAATGCAGAGATAAGTCTGTCATTTGTATCAAAAGATGAGATACACAGACTCAACAAAATGTACAGAGATGTTGACAGGCATACTGATGTGCTGTCTTTCCCGATGATAGAAGATTTCAATGAAATCGATGACGATGAAGAGCTCCTTCTGGGAGATGTTGTGATATGCACAGAACAGGCAGAGCAGCAGGCGGAGGAGTACGGGCACTCGAAAGAAAGAGAAATGACATATCTGTTTGTTCACAGCGTGCTGCATCTGCTCGGATATGATCATATGGAGGAAGACGACAAAAGAGAAATGAGAATGCGTGAGGAGGAAGTAATGTCTCAGCTGGGAATTGCGAGGTGAGTTTTATGTGCAGCGAATATATGAAAATGACAGGAGATCTGTTTGACATGGCGGTTAAGGCGGCGGAAAATGCATACGCACCGTTTTCGCATTTTAATGTCGGGGCGGCACTGCTGGCATCAAGCGGCAGAGCTTATACGGGAGTCAATGTGGAAAATTCGTCATTCGGTGCTGCTATATGTGCGGAACGAACAGCCTTTGTCAAGGCGATATCCGAGGGAGAGCGCGATTTTACGGCGATAGCGATAGCGGCCAGAAATTCAGAGGGCAGCATTGTGGAATCTCTGCCGTGCGGCATATGCAGACAGTTCATGTATGAGTTTTCACCCGAAATATTTGTAATCACGGGTACCGACAGAGAAAAACTCAATGTGAGAAAGCTCAGCGAGCTGCTGCCGCTGGGATTTTCACTCGAGCCGCAGCAGTGACAGCAATTTGCTGAAATGACAGCAGCCGGACTGTGCAGGAGTCCGGCATTTGAATAACAATAACAATGCTGAAGAAAGGGAGGAAAAGTAATAAGATGAAAACAGGATTTATTGCGATTGTCGGAAGACCTAATGTAGGCAAATCGACACTGCTCAACTCAATTCTCGGCGAAAAAATAGCGATAACGACAGATAAGCCGCAGACTACAAGAAACGCAATAAGAGGAATATATACACATTATGCCGACGATGAACTGAACGAGGATGTACAGCTGGTTTTCATAGACACGCCGGGGATACACCGCCCGAGGAACAAGCTCGGCGAGTATATGACAGGAACAGCTACAGGAACATTCAGCGAAACGGATGCTGTAATATTCATCGTGGATGACAGGCTTTCGGCAGGACCGGGAGATAAATATATCGTTGATCTGCTGGATGAGGTTACCACTCCGAAGATACTTGTGATAAATAAAATAGACAAGATGGATCCCGAAACGTTCAGAGAGATATACGAGGAATATGACAAGCTCGGGATATTCGAGGAAATCATAGGAGTGTCGGCACTTGAAGGGAAAAACGTCAGTGATGTGATAAAATGCGCAGCCGGATTCATGGAAGACGGACCGATGTTCTTTCCGGACGATATGATAACAGAGCATCCGGAACGCTTTATAGTAAGCGAGATAATAAGAGAAAAAATACTGCTGTATCTCCGCGACGAGGTGCCACACGGTGTGGCAGTTGAAATTGAGCTTTACAAGGAAGAACGTGATTTGACGAGAATAAGCGCTGTGATATACTGTGAGAAAAAATCACACAAGGGCATGATTATAGGAAAAGGCGGAAGAAAGCTCAAGGGCATAGGGAAAAGTGCCCGACAGGAAATCGAGGCGCTGCTGGGTACAAAGGTTTTTCTGGAGCTGTGGGTAAAGGTCAAGGAAAACTGGCGTGACAGCGACATAGCATTGTCGAATTTCGGATACAAGGATTAGGTGAGGATTTGCTGACTGATACCGAGGGCATAGTGCTCAGACAGATAAAAACTTCATACGGGAGGCGTATGATACTGCTGTTTTCCAAAAAATACGGCAAAATCAGCGCGGGCACAGGCATTGCCGAAAAAGGCAGAAACCGCAGCTCACTGGCATTGAGACCTTTTACATACGGACGCTACGAATTGTTCAAGAATCGGGACAGCTACAATATCAACAGCGCAGATGCCATAAAAAGCTACTATAAAATCGGCGAGGACGTCGACAAATACATGTATGGATCGTATGTGCTTGAGTTTACGGAACGTATACTTGCGGATGAAATCCCGGCGCCGGGGATGTTCAGTCTGCTGCTTGATTTTTTCAATATGCTGGAAAACCGCAGCAGAGGGATAGGCACGCTGGTACTGGCATATCAGACCAAAACATTCAGATATTCCGGTGTGATGCCGCAGCTTGACCGCTGTGCAGTGTGCGGACAGAAGAAGCAGCCGGCGAAATTCAGTATACCGGACGGGGGCGTGATATGCAGCGACTGCTTCGGGAACAGAGAAAATTTAGAAGACCATGCGTTGATTTATGACATTAAATTTGGTATATTAGAGATATTAAAGTATTTTACGGTGAATCCGTTAAAAAAACTGGAACATCTTGCATTGAGAGAAGACGCGGGCAGACTGCTGCAGGAAATCATCAGGGAATATGCGGCATTTTACCTGGACGCTTCGGATTTAAAAAGTGAAAAGCTTATTCAGATGTAGAGTTGAACAGGAGGTAAGGTATGGAAATCACATTAGAGAAAATTGAACTGGTAAAGGATAGAACAGGCGTAACATATGCAGAGGCTAAAGCAGCACTCGAGGAATCTGACGGCAGCGTTGTTGATGCGATAATTGCTGTCGAGGAGACTGTCAATGCCGGAGAAAAGAAGAGAGGCTTCGGCAAGAAAGGGGAGGCTCTGTTTGCCAGCCTGAAAGACCTTGTAAAGAAGGGCAATGTTGCAAAAATTCAGGTCAAGAGAGATGATGAACTTATACTGAACGTACCTGTGAATGCCGGCATAGTCGGTATCGTGATAGCTCCGATAGCATCAGTGGTTGCTGTAGTTGCAGCATTCGGATTCAAATGCACTATTGAAGTTATCAAGAATGACGGTACAATAATCGACGTGAGCGACGCAGTTAACGATGCCGTAGGTACTGTTGTTGAAAAAAGCAGCACAGTGATGGGTGAGGTAAAGGAGAAAGGCACTCAGATTTATCAGATGGGTGTTGAAAAAGCAGAGGAAGCTGTGAGCCGAATCAAGAACGGTTCGGATGAAATCGATTTTGCGGAGTGCTTTGATGAAGCCGAGGCCGATTCAGAAACAGAAGCTGAAGATGATGAAGCCGAATGTGCTGAGGAAGCGTGCGGATGCTGCTGCAGCGAGGAGGCTGAAGCAGAAGAGGCACCTGAAGAAGAGGAAAAGGCTGAAGAAGCACCTGAAGAAGCATGCGGATGCTGCTGCGGCGGTGAAGAAGCGGCTGAAGAGAACAACTAGAAATTTTTTAAAGGAAGTAAAGAAAAAATGAGCAGAGAAGTTACAATGGAAAAGCTTACAGCTCTTGCGAAGAACAGAGGATATATCTATCCGGGTTCTGAGATATACGGAGGGCTGGCCAACACATGGGACTACGGTCCGCTTGGTGTTGAATTCAAGAATAACATCAAGAAGGCCTGGTGGAAAAAATTTGTACAGGAATCAAAATACAACGTCGGTCTGGACGCAGCGATTCTGATGAATCCGCAGACATGGGTGGCATCGGGACACGTAGGCGGGTTCGCAGACCCTCTGATTGACTGCAAAAGCTGCAAGTCCAGATTCAGAGCGGATCAGCTTATAGAGGGCTGGCTGAAGGAACAGGGCAATGAAGAAATAACTGTTGACGGATGGTCAAATGACAAGCTTCAGTCATTCATAACCGAAAAAGGCATCAAGTGCCCGGAGTGCGGCAAATCGGATTTTACAGGTATAAGACAGTTCAATCTTATGTTCAAGACGTTCCAGGGCGTTACGGAAGATTCCAAGTCAGAGATATTCCTCAGACCGGAAACTGCTCAGGGTATTTTCGTCAACTTCAAAAATGTACAGAGAACATCGAGAAAGAAGATACCGTTCGGTATCGCACAGGTGGGAAAATCATTCAGAAACGAGATTACACCGGGTAACTTTATCTTCAGAACAAGAGAATTCGAGCAGATGGAACTTGAGTTTTTCTGCGAACCGGGTACAGACCTTGAGTGGTTCTCGTACTGGAAGGAATACTGTGTCAATTTCCTGAAGTCTCTCGGTATAAAAGAAGAAAACATAAAGCTCAGGGATCACGATCAGGAAGAGCTGTCGCACTACAGCAATGCCACTACAGACATCGAATACAGATTCCCGTTCGGATGGGGAGAACTCTGGGGCATTGCCGACAGAACTGATTTTGACCTTAAGCAGCATATGGAGCATTCGGGTCAGGATATGAGTTACATGGATCCTGAAACCCATGAAAAATATGTACCTTATTGTATAGAGCCGTCGCTGGGAGCAGACCGTGTGGCACTGGCATTCCTGACAGACGCATATGACGAGGAGGTTCTTACAGACGCCAAGGGAAAGGAAGATGTCAGAACTGTACTCAGACTGCATCCGGCGCTTGCACCGTTCAAGGCGGCAGTGCTTCCGCTTGCAAAGAAGCTGGCACCTGTTGCAGAGCCTGTTTACGAGGAACTCGCAAAGCATTTCTCTGTTGATTACGACGTTACAGGTTCCATAGGCAAGAGATACAGAAGAGAGGACGAAATAGGTACACCGTTCTCGATATGCGTGGACTTTGATACAGAAACAGACGGATGCGTTACTGTAAGAGACAGAGATACAATGGAACAGATTCGTATACCTGTTGAGCAGGTCAAAGAATATATAGAACAAAAACTAGTCTTTTAATATTTAAAGCGAGGAGAGTAAAGAGTAAAATGAAAAAATTTGTGTATTCATTCAATGAAGGCTCAAAGGACATGAGGGATTTGCTGGGCGGAAAAGGCGCAAACCTGGCAGAAATGACAAAAATAGGTTTGCCGGTGCCTTTCGGCTTCACAGTAACAACTGAAGCGTGCAACCGATATTATGAAGAAGGAAAAACCATCGGTGACGATATAGTAGCTTCTATTTTTGAAAAGCTGGAAGAACTCGAAAACGTTACAGGCAAGAAATTCGGAGATGTAGCTAATCCGCTTCTGGTTTCGGTTCGATCCGGAGCTAAAATCTCAATGCCGGGAATGATGGATACTATCCTGAACCTCGGACTGAATGACAATACTGTAGAAGGTCTGTCCGCACTTACGGAAAATCCGAGATTTGCATATGACAGCTACAGAAGATTCATCCAGATGTTCGGTGATGTAGTAATGGAGATTGACAAGAGAAAATTCGACGCAATCTTCGATGCACAGAAGGAAAAGCAGGGATGCACATTTGATGTGGAGCTCACGACAGAAGACCTCAAGGAAATCATCGTGGGATACAAAGCACTCGTTAAAGAGGAAATGGGCAGAGATTTCCCTCAGGAACCGAAAGATCAGCTGATGGAAGCTATAATGGCAGTATTCAGATCATGGAACAACGACAGAGCTATCCTTTACAGAAAGCTCAATGAAATCCCTGACAATATCGGTACAGCTGTAAACGTACAGTCGATGGTATTCGGAAACATGGGAGATACATCCGGTACAGGCGTGGCATTTACAAGAAATGCAGCAACAGGTGAAAAGGCACTGTTCGGTGAGTTCCTTGTGAACGCACAGGGCGAGGACGTTGTGGCAGGTATCAGAACACCGCAGCCTATCGCAGAAATGGCAGAGGCTTTCCCTGAAGTTTACAAAGAATTCGTAAGAATCGCAGAGCTTCTCGAAAATCACTACAGAGATATGCAGGACATGGAATTCACTGTAGAGAGAGAAAAGCTTTATATGCTTCAGACAAGAAACGGCAAGAGAACAGCTCCTGCAGCAGTAAAGATCGCTGTTGATATGGAAGCTGAAGGACTGATCGATAAGGAAACGGCTGTTATGAGAATAGAGCCGGCTCAGATAGACCAGCTGCTTCATCCTATGTTCGATGCTGAAGAGCTCGCAAAGGCTGAGAAGCTCACAAAGGGACTTCCTGCATCACCGGGCGCAGCAACAGGAAAGATTTACTTCAACGCAGCAGATGCAGAAGCAGCAGCTGCAAACGGAGATAAAGTTGTTCTCGTAAGACTCGAAACATCACCTGAGGACCTCGCAGGAATGGTTGCAGCTGAAGGTATACTCACAGCAAGAGGCGGTATGACATCACATGCTGCAGTAGTTGCAAGAGGTATGGGTAAGTGCTGCGTATCAGGATGCTCGGAAATCAAGGTAGATGAAGACAATAAGAAACTCGTCATCGGCGATCAGACATTCGTTGAGGGAGATTATATCTCACTGGACGGATCGGCAGGCGATGTACTCAAGGGCCAGATTAAGACAGTTCCGCCTGAACTTTCGGGAGATTTCGGAAAGATTATGTCATGGGCTGATGATATCAGAACTCTGAAGGTAAGAACAAATGCCGACAACCCTAGAGATGCAAAACAGGCAGTTGAATTCGGAGCTGAAGGTATCGGACTGTGCAGAACTGAGCACATGTTCTTTGAAGAAGAGAGAATTCCGGCTATCAGAAGAATGATTATGGCCGATACAGAGGAAGAGAGAAGAGAAGCTCTCAAGTTCCTCCTGCCGTACCAGCAGGGAGACTTTGAGGGAATATATGAAACTATGGGTGACAGACCGGTAACTATCAGACTGCTGGATCCGCCTCTCCATGAGTTCATCCCACATACAGATGAAGAGCTTCACGAACTGTCGGCACAGATTAACGTTCCGTATGAGAAGCTTGCAAAGAAGGCAGAAGAACTTCACGAGTTCAACCCTATGCTCGGACACAGAGGCTGCAGACTTGCCGTAACATATCCTGAAATCGCAGAGATGCAGGCAGAGGCTATCATCAGAGCAGCTATCAAAGTAAGAGCTGAAAAAGGATATGACATCATTCCTGAAATCATGATTCCTCTCGTAGGCATGAAGGCTGAGCTTGCTGATGTAAAGGCTACAGTAGTCAAGACAGTCGATAAGGTAATGGCAGAAGAAGGCGTGAAATTCGATTACATGGTAGGTACTATGATTGAGATTCCTAGAGCAGCGCTTACTGCAGATGAAATCGCAGAGGAAGCTGAATTCTTCTCATTCGGTACAAATGACCTTACTCAGATGACATTCGGATTCTCCAGAGACGATACAGGTAATATCATCAAGGAATACAGGAACAAGGGTATCTTTGAAGACGATCCGTTCCAGAGCATCGACCAGACAGGCGTAGGCAAACTCGTTAAGATGGCAGTTGAGCTCGGTAAGCAGACAAGACCTAATATCAAGCTCGGAATCTGCGGAGAACACGGCGGAGATCCTAAGTCAATCGCATTCTGCAATGCAGTGGGACTCCAGTATGTATCATGCTCACCGTTCAGAGTGCCTATCGCAAGACTTGCGGCAGCACAGGCAGCAATCAATCAGAGAAAATAGTCTGATATACATGTAAAAGCAAACCCGCAGATAGTGGCAGAACATATCTGCGGGTTTTTTATGCCATGACGGAAAAGAAACACATGCTGTATAAAGGTGAGTGCATTAATTTTTATGGTTAGCTTTATAAATTACAGCGTTACTGTTCAGACCTCACGATAAGGATAAAAAATTACAGCTGAGAGAAAGCAAAGAGTTTCGGTGGTTTGTATTGACTAATCGGTGAAACAGCTGATAAAATTAAGAAAAGATTCTGATTCATTCATCTGCTGAACAGCATTTGGTGAAAAAGACATAAAGACAAGATAAAAATGAAAAAAGACTCTGACGGCAAGGACAATCCGAGCAGGAATAGTTATGAAACAAGGATTTACAGAACCATTTTTCTGACAGATTGCCGGGAAGATGGTTTTTTTATGAAAATAACAGGAGGACAGCATGTTAAAGGTGGCAATATACGGAAAGGGCGGCATTGGGAAATCAACAGTGACTTCAAATCTCGCAGCAGCTTTTGCAGATATGGGAAAACGTGTCATTCAGATCGGTTGTGATCCGAAGGCGGACTCTACAATTAATCTGCTCGGCGGAGAGCCGCTCCGTCCGGTAATGAATTATATGCGGGAGGAAGACGAGGAACCGGATGAACTGAATCAGATTTCAAAAGAAGGCTACGGAGGAATTCTCTGCATAGAGACAGGCGGACCGACACCGGGACTTGGCTGCGCGGGGCGCGGTATTATTGCTACTTTTCAGCTTCTCGAGGATATGGAGCTGTTCGAGAATTATAAACCTGATGTGGTTCTGTATGATGTACTGGGTGATGTTGTGTGCGGCGGCTTTGCAGCACCGATTCGAGAAGGCTATGCGGATAAGGTTCTGATTGTTACATCCGGAGAAAAAATGGCTCTGTATGCTGCTGAAAATATTTCCAGTGCAGTCAGATGCTTTGAGGAGCGCAGCTATGCGCAGGTATTCGGCATTGTGCTCAATCACAGAAATGTGGAAAATGAGAAAGAAAAGGTGCAGGCATTTTCAGAAAGAATCGGCGTGCCGATTGTAGGAGAAGTACCGCGCAGCGATGAGATTATTCACTGGGAAGAGCAGGGAAAGACGGTAATCGAAGGAGATTCGGCATCTGAAATCAGCAAATGCTTCTTTGATCTTGCCGAGCTGTTATGGAAAGAAGAGGAAAACGCATGAGAGGGGAAGCATACTTTTGTACGGTAAAAGAGCTGAATGAACTTGGAAAAGACAATATTCCCGAACAGTTTATGTCTCATACACATCTGATTTACAGCTCACCTGCGACACTGGCATTCAATTCACCGGGTGCAGAGGGTTTTGGCGTAAAGCGCGCGGGGCTGGCAGTTCCGGATTCTGTCATGCTGATTGTGTCTCCGGGATGCTGCGGCAGGAATACCTCGGTGCTCAGCTCTATGCGGGCTTATCATGATCGTTTTTATTATCTGCTGATGGACGAGACGGACATTGTCACAGGGAGACATCTGAAAAAAATTCCAAAGGCAGCTGCGGAAATATGTGAATGTCTTCAGAAAAAACCGTCAGTCATAATGATATGCATCACATGTGTTGACGCACTGCTCGGCACAGATATGGAGCGTGTCTGCCGAAGAGCGCAGGAATACACCGGAATTCCGGTGAGACCGTGCTATATGTATGCACTTACCAGAGAGGGCAGAAAGCCGCCGATGGTACATGTGCGGCAGTCGGTATATTCGCTGCTTGAACCGGGAAAGAAAAAAGGGAACGTGGTGAATCTGCTGGGATATTTCTCGCCGCTTACGGACGACTGTGAACTGTATGATCTGCTGCGTTCGGCAGGAGTAAAAACAATACATGAGATTTCCAGATGCAGAGATTATGCCGAATATCAGACCATGTCGGAAGCGAATTTTAATCTGGTGCTGCACCCGGAAGCGCGTTTTGCGGCAGAGGATTTTCATGACCGGCTGAAAATACCATATATTGAGCTGCGCAGGCTGTATCAGATTGACAAAATTGCCAGCCAGTATCGTGCTCTTGCTTCAGTGCTGGGAGTTGAATTTGACGATGAAATACCATATAAGGCAGCAGAGAATGCAGCGGCAGAATTCCGGAAAAAACACCCCGAGGCGGCATTCGCTGTGGGAGAATGGATGAACGGGGATCCGTTTGAGCTGGCACTTGCACTGGTGCGTTATGGATTCAGAGTGCCGGAGATTTACGGGACGCTGACCGGTGAAAACTTCGTCTATGTAAAACAGCTGGCGAAAGTAAGCCCGGAAACAAAGGTCTTTTCAAATCTGGAGCCGACCATGCTGTATTATGACGGCAGTCAATCCGGTGTAAATATTACAATAGGAAAAGATGCCGGATATTATCATAAAAACTGCCCGAATGTGCTCTGGAACGAGGAACGGCAGCCATACGGCTATGCCGGTGTGCGCAGACTGTTTGAAGCATTGGCGGAGGTATAACAAAATGAGAGGACTGAGAAAATATCTGACACCGTTTGCACCGGATCAGTCGGGTGCAGTGTCTGTATTATATGAATTCGGCGGTATTATCGTTGTTTGCGATGCCGGCGGGTGCACCGGGAATATATGCGGTTTTGATGAGCCGCGGTGGTTTGAGCGTAAAAGCGCGCTGTTCAGTGCGGGGCTGCGCGACATGGACGCAATTCTCGGCCGTGACGACAGACTGGCGGCAAAGCTTGCGGATGCAGCCGCAAAGCTGGACGCATGCTTTGCAGCAATTATCGGGACACCGGTTCCGGCTGTTATCGGAACCGATTACCATGCCCTGAAGCGCATGACAGAAAAAAAGACGGATCTGCCGATACTTACCGTGGATACGGATGGAATGGAGCTGTATGACAAGGGTGCAGAAAAAGCCTGGAAAGAGCTGTTTGTGACATTTGCGGGAGAAAAAGAAGATGTGATTCCGGGCAGAACAGGAATACTCGGCATGACGCCGCAGGATGTCAGTGATCTGCGTGCTGCAGACCGCATCAGGGCGCGTTTTGCAGCAGAGGGAAAAACTGCTGTATGCTTCGGAATGGGAAGCGGGCTTGATGATATAAAGAAAGCCTCGAATGTCGAAAAAAATATTGTAGTATCCCCGGCTGCTTTAGATGCTGCCGGATATCTTGAGAAAAAGTACGGAACACCGTATGAAACGGGTTATCCGCTTGTGGATGAACTGTATTACGATATGGATTACAGCGGAAAAAAAGTACTTATTGTACAGCAGCAGGTTATCGGAAACGCTATTCGTGAGGAGATACTCAGAAAAGCGCCGGACGCACATGTGACGGCCGCAAGCTGGTTTATGGTAAAGCCGGAGCTCCGCAGAGAGGGAGATCTGCATCTGAGAGACGAGGAGGATTATATCAGACTGGCGGAAAGCGGCGGATATGATGTTATTTATGCCGATCAGTGTATGAGGCGGATGACGCCGGAGTTCGGCGGAACATTTGTTGATGCTGTACATTTCGCAGTTTCCGGGCGTCTTGCAGAATCAGAGGAATAATCGCTGCAGGATATATTGTAAGATGTAATCAGCAGCCAGTGATTGTACGATTGGAGAAAAATGTGTATAAGAATGAGATAACCCGGCGCATCCGGGTATACGGTATCGTTCAGGGAGTCGGCTTCAGACCAACGGTAAGCCGTCATGCGGCAGCACACGGAATCCGCGGAACTGTCTGCAACAAGGGGCCGTATGTGGAAATTTACGCACAGGGGACCCCGGAGCAGATTGATGGATTTATGAATGAGCTGAAGGAACATCCCCCGAAGCGTGCGGCTATATTAAAAATAAATACAGAGGATGTCACAGCGGAAACGGATATGCATTTCAGTGCCTTTGATATTATCGAAAGCGAAAAGACACAGGGTGAAATCTTTGTTTCTCCTGATATTGCAATATGCGATGAGTGCAGGGAGGAAATGTTTAATCCTAAAGACAGACGATATCTTCATCCGTTTATAAACTGCACATGCTGCGGGCCGAGACTTACGATTCTCGATGCACTGCCGTATGACAGAGAACGCACAAGCATGAAAGAATTTCCGATGTGTCCGGACTGCGCGCAGGAATATGCGGACGAGAGGACCAGACGTTATGATGCACAGCCGGTGTGCTGCAATAAATGCGGACCGCAGGTCTATCTGATCGGCAGACCGGAGCGGGGGCGTGATGCGATTACATATACGCGCAGGCTTATCAGTGAAGGTAAAATTGCGGCGATAAAAGGAATAGGAGGCTTTCATCTGTGCTGCGATGCCACAAATGAAGAAGCTGTACAGCGCCTCAGGAAATTAAAAAAACGCCCGGCAAAGCCGTTTGCCGTTATGGCAAAGGATGAATCGGTTGTAAAGCAGGAGTGTATGCTGACACCGGAACAGGAGAAAATACTTACAGGGCATCAGAAGCCGATTCTGCTGCTGGATAAACTAAGCGGCGGCAGACTTGCGCCATCGACAGCACCGGGAAATCCGAAGGTTGGCATCATGCTCCCGTATGCGCCGGTGCAGCTGCTGATTTTTCAGTATGATGATGATATCAGGATGCCGGAACTTCTTGTCATGACCAGCGGCAATACTTCCGGAGCACCGATCTGCCGTGAGGATGAGGATGCGATTGCCGAGCTGTCGCATCTGTGTGATGCGATGCTGTCACACAACAGGAAAATCAGAATACGGTCAGATGATACGGTGATGGATTTTTACCGGAACGAACCATATATGATACGACGCTCCAGAGGATATGCACCTCTGCCTTTCATGACGAAGGCAGACTGGAAGGGACAGGTGCTCGCAGTCGGCGGGGAACTTAAAAACACCTTCTGCATAGGCGTTGACAGCAGATTTTACCAGTCACCGTATGTGGGAGATCTGGAAGATCTGAGAACAGTAAAGGCACTGCAGGAGACTATCGAGCGTTTTCAGACGTTGCTGGAGGTAAAGCCGCAGGCCGTAGTCTGTGATATGCATCCGAGATACAATTCTTCAGTTGTGGCTGAAGAACTCGGATATCCTGTGATAAGGGTGCAGCATCATTATGCGCACATATTATCATGTCTGACAGAAAATGACTGTCAGGAACAGGTCATCGGAGTATCCTTTGACGGAACAGGTTACGGAACGGACGGCACTATCTGGGGAGGAGAAATCCTGCTGGCAGATTATGAGGGTTTCACGAGATTCGGGAGCATTGCTCCATTCCTGCAGATCGGCGGCGATGCCTCTGCAAAGGAAGGATGGCGTATTGCGGTATCAATGATTTACGGCTGCATGAAAGACAGGGAAACGGCATGGAAAATAATTAAAAAGCTTGGTCTCTGCAGCGAACAGGAGTGCAAAGTGCTGTTTGCTATGGCAGATCATAAAATCAATGCGGTGACATCGACAAGTGCGGGGCGGCTGTTTGATGCAGTCAGTGCGATACTTGGCATAAGACGTATGTCCGGCTTTGAGGGCGAGGCGTCGACAGCACTGCAGTTTGAAGCAGAGGCATATGAGCGGAAGAATATACTGAAGGAACAACAGGAAAAAACATATGCACCGGTAAGTGAAGCGGAGGGACGTATCATTCTGAATACACAGGAACTGGTGCAGCAGATTACAGCCGCCAGAATGCAGGGTGAAGACGCAGGCGGGCTGGCGTACCGGTTTCATCAGGAACTGGCAGAAATGATTACAGCTGCCTGTATCAGGGCAAGAGAAAGCAGCGGTATAGACAAAACTGCCTTAAGCGGGGGCGTATTTCAGAACCGCCTGCTGCTCCGGATGACAGAAAAACGTTTGGAAAATGAGGGTTTTAAAGTACTGAGGCACCGTATGATTCCGCCTAATGACGGAGGAATTTCAATAGGACAGGCAGCATATGGCATGTATCAGTTACAGAACAGGAGTAAATAAAGATGTGTGTAGGTTTATCAGCTAAAGTAGTAAAAATCAGTAAAGGCACAGCGGTCATTGATGCAGACGGTGCCAAAAGAGAAGTTTCCGCTCAGCTTCTGGATGATCTTGAACCGGGAGATTATGTCATGGTGCATGCAGGTGTGGCAATCGCGAAAATCACCGATGAGGACGACAGTGAAACCGAGCAGTTGATGGAGGAGTTTTTATAATGAAGACAGCCAGAGAGATTATTGAGAATTATGATGGTCCTGATGTGCGGATTATGGAGGTGTGCGGTACGCATACACATGAGATTTTCAGGCTGGGAATCCGTAAGCTGCTGCCGAAGCAGGCAGAGCTGATTTCAGGTCCGGGCTGCCCGGTATGTGTAACGCCGGTCAGTTTTATAGATGAGGCTGTGTATCTGGCTCTTGAAAAAGGTGTCACGATATGCACATTCGGTGATCTGGTGCGTGTGCCGGGAACAGATATAAGCCTTGCGGGGGCCAGGGAGCAGGGAGCAGAAATTCATGTTGTGTATTCTCCGACAGATGCCGAAAAATATGCAGAGGAGCATCCCGATGAGCAGGTGACGTTTCTGTCTGTCGGATTTGAGACAACGACACCGGCAGCCTGTCTTTCAGTAAAGGCAGCAGCAGAAGCCGGACTGGACAATTATTCAATACTGACTGCAAACAAAACCATGCCGCAGGCATATGAGGCATTGAAGGGCAGTGCGGATGTATTCATATATCCGGGGCACGTCAATGCAATCACAGGAACACGCCTGTGTGAAAATCTTGTCAAATCGGGAGTGAGCGGTGTTGTGGCCGGATTTACGGCAAAGGAACTGATGACGGCACTGGCGGTAGCACTTGTGAAATTCCGGGAAGGGAAGCCGTTTTTTGTAAACTGTTATCCGCGTGTGGTGACACGGGACGGAAGCAAGGCGGCACAGCTTCTTATGGACGAGATGATGGAGGCCTGCGACTGTGAATGGAGAGGACTTGGCGTCATACCGGAATCAGGCTTGAAGTTAAGAGAAAAGTGGCAGGAATTCGACGCACGCATTAAATACCGGGTACCGAAAATCGAAGGAAGGCCAAACCCGGCCTGCCGCTGCGGTGATGTACTTCAGGGAAAATGCAGACCGTCCGACTGTAAAATGTTCGGAAAGGCCTGCACACCGCAGCACCCGGTCGGAGCCTGCATGGTGTCCGGTGAGGGTGCATGCTCCGCATACTACCAGTATTCGTAAGGAAGAGGGGAAACATCATGGAAAACAAAACAGTAACTATGGCACATGGCGCCGGCGGAAAGCAGACATCAGAACTGATCGACCGGGTGTTTAAGGCACATTTCGCCAATAAAGATCTGACGGCAGACGATGCAGCTGTCCTGATGCCGCCGGCAGGCAGAATGGCAGTGTCCACAGACGGGTTTATCGTATCCCCGGCATTTTTCCCGGGAGGAAATATCGGCAAGCTGTCTGTCTGCGGAACCGTAAACGATCTTGCCTGCATGGGAGCAAAACCGCTTTACCTTACATGTGCATTTGTAATAGAAGAGGGATTCCCGATGGAAAAGCTCGAAGAAATCGCGGCAGCCATGAAAAAAACAGCAGAAGAGGCAGGAGTGCATATTGTGTCAGGAGATACAAAGGTTGCCGGAAAAGGGCAGGTGGACGGAGTCTTTATCACCACGACCGGAATCGGCGAGATTGAAGAGGGTGTGACAGTCGGCGGAGAGCTGGCAGAACCCGGAGATGCGATTATAGTAACCGGAGATATCGGCCGCCACGGATGCACGATTCTGCTGGAGAGAGAGAATTTCGGCATTGATGCCGATGTGACAAGCGACTGTGCACCTTTGTGGAATACAGTAAAGGCAGTCATGGATACCACGCATAATCTGCATGTTATACGCGACGCAACAAGAGGCGGCGTCGGAACTGTACTGTATGAGATAGCAGGTCAGAGCAGCGTGGGCATCAGATTAAATTCAGAGGCTGTTCCGGTACAGCCGGAGGTGAAGGGTGTCTGCGGCATGCTTGGACTCGAGCCTTTATATCTGGCATGTGAAGGACGGCTTGTCATCATGGCACCGAAAGAAGAGGCCGACGGCATCGTCGAGACGCTCAGAAAATGTCCGTATTCCGCGGATGCGGCAGTTATCGGTGAGGTTATCGCAGAAGAAGCAGGAAGAGTCATAATGGATACAGAAATCGGTACACAGGCGCTCCTTCCGCAGCCGGGCGGAGAGCTGCTGCCGAGAATCTGTTAAACGGGGGGTCAGAATATGGAAACAAGAGTGGCGGTCATTTCAATTATTATAGAGAAGGAAGATGTCATTGAAGAATTAAACATACTGCTTCATGAAGCGCGTCAGTACATTGTGGGCAGGATGGGCATTCCGTACCGCTCGAGGGGAGTAAGCATCATCAGTATTGTAATCGATGCACCGCAGGATACTATCAGTGCACTTTCAGGAAAAATCGGACATCTGAAGGGTGTATCGGCAAAGACAGCATATTCAAACGTCATTACCCCGGCAGAAGGGAGAGACGGTGAATGATCAGGGTGTCAGGAAAAGATGCCGTGGTAAAGATTAAAGATGCTTCATTCCCGGCCCCTTTTGCCTCAGAGCTGGAATACAATTCTCCGGTGCACGGCAGCTGGAATATTGTGCATACCGGCATGCAGGTTCCCGAGTCCATACAGATTTATGTCTGCGCAGAGAACTGTATGCGCGGCGTAGTTCTGACCGCGGCAGAGATGAATGCGGCAGATCGGTTTTCCTTTGTCATTGTTGAAGAGAAGGATGTTCTGTACAGCAATCTGGAGGAGCTTACGATTGAGGGCGTGACCGATGTACTGAACAAAAGGGGAGATTATCCCAGAGCTGTTTTACTGTTTACTGTCTGCCTGCATCATTTTCTCGGCAGTGATCTGAATTATATTTACAGAGAACTGGAGAAGCGTTTTCCGGATATATGTTTTATCCGCTGCTATATGGACCCGATTATGCAGAAGCACGGGCTTACCCCCGATCAGAAGCTGCGGAGGGCAATGTACGATCCTGTTCCGAAAATCGAACCTGATGCAGAAACGGTGTCTGTGTTCGGCAGTGATTTTGTTCTGAATGAAAGCTGCGATATCAAGCGCTTATTAAGGAGATATGATTATAAAGTGCTTGAGCTGCCGGGATGCAGAACCTGGCAGGAACTGCTTGATATGGGAAGAGGCAGTCTGTTTATCAACTGTTATCCGGCCGGGAAATACGGGATGGAGGCTCAGGCGAGGCGCCTGGGGCGCAGGCATCTGTATATGCCGGGAAGCTTTGATTACAACGAGATAAAAAGACAGTTAAAAGAGTTGACGGACATTCTGGGGCTGCCGCAGCTCACAGCGGATGAACTGGCAGGAGAGCAGCAGTACTGCGAAGATGTGCTCACAGAAGCAAAAGCTCTGATAAAGGATACACCGATAGCGATTGATTATACATACCATCCGAGGCCGCTCGGACTGGCAAGAATGCTTCTGACACACGGATTCTGTGTGAAAACAGTTTATCTGGATGCAGTCAATCCGGAAGAAAAGGCGGATTTTATATGGCTGCAGGAGCATGCACCGGAGCTTGAGCTTACCGCAACAATTCATGTAAAGATGCGCGTATATCCCAGAGGCGGCAGCGAGGTGCTTGCTGTCGGACAGAAGGCTGCTTATTTCAGCGGGAGCCGTCATTTTGTCAATCTGGTGCAGGGAGAAGGTCTGTACGGATTTGACGGCATACGAAGGACGGCGGAGCTGATGATGGATGCTTATCTGAGCGAAAAGGATACACAGAAGCTTGTTGTGCAGAAGGGATGGGGGTGTGAGTGCTGCCTATGAGACAAACTTATCGAATTATACCTGTTTATACGGCGGATGTATCAGGCGTCTGTTCCGCACTGTACGAGCTCGGCGGAATGACAGTCATGCACGATCCTTCCGGATGCAACTCAACCTATAATACCCACGATGAAATACGCTGGTACGATCAGGACAGCCTTATTTTCATTTCAGGACTAAAACAGATTGACGCCGTCATGGGAAATGACAGAAAATTTATCAATGATATCGAACATGCAGCCCGTGAACTGCATCCGAAATTTATCGCGCTGGCAGGTTCGCCTATTCCATATATGAATGGCACGGATTTTCCTGCGATTGCGCGCATAATAGAAAAAGAAACCGGAATACCGGCATTTTCAGTGCCGACAAACGGTATGAATGATTATGTGTACGGAGCCGGCATCGCGCTGGAGAAAATTGCAGATCGATTTGTAAAAGCGTCCGGTAATCGGGAAAAAAGAGACATATCTTCACATATCGTAAATCTGCTGGGAGTGACGCCTCTGGATTTCGGAGCGCAGGAGAACGCAGATGCACTTAAGGAAAATCTGAGGCAGTGCGGCTGGAAGACCGGGGCAGTCTGGGCGATGGGAGATAATCTGGAAGCTCTGCAGAGCTCCGGAAAGGCAGACGTTAATCTGGTTGTTTCAGCTGTGGGGCTTCGAGCGGCAAAGGTGCTTTGGGAAAAATGCAGGATACCTTATGTGATAGGAACTCCTGATTGCCGGCTGGCAGAAGATATTGCAGATGTACTTGAGCGCACGGCTGCACACCCTGAGGAACAGCCGGCCGCTGCATATTTACACAGCCGCATGCAGGGGGAAGCAGAGATTACACTGGTCGGGGAGCCTGTCACAATGGGATCGCTGGCGGCAGGCATTGAAAAAAAATACGGCCGTTCAGCTCGTGTACTGTGTCCTTTAAAGGGATGCGAGGAATTGCTCGGCGAAAAAGACAAAGCAGTGTTCGGGGAGGAAGACATGGAGCGCGAGCTTAAAAATGCTGAGATTATTGTGGCTGATCCGCTGTATCGTCCCGTTTGCCCTGAGGACAGTGCGTTTTATGAACTGCCGCATGCCGCATTTTCGGGAAGGATATATTTCTGATTTCGAATTGCTTTTGCGACCGCGGATTATTCATGCGGATCCGCAGGAAACAGACACCTGCGGATAATTCAGAATCATACAGTGAGCATATTGCTGAAAATACAAACTGAAAGCAGCGCAGAAGCATTGCGGCGAATGCGCTGTTTTTTGATGTTCCGATAAAAGTGGTTCCGGTTATTACCTTTTGAAAATTATTTC
>CAVECM010000011.1:0-17463 GCA_963614095.1 Bacteroidaceae bacterium | reverse complement strand
CCTCCATAGCATCAAGTGCCTGCTTTGTCGAGATTGCTCTGGCTCTGCGTCTGGCTTCCTCAGCTTCCATTCTCTTTCGCTCTGCCTCGACTCGCACCATTTCCGCACGTCGCTGTGCATCAAGGGCCTCCTGCTTAGCCTTCTGCGCCTCGATTTCTCTGCGCTTTGCCTTTGCTTCCTCAAGCTTTCTTGCCTCGGCATCTTTTATCGCCTGCTTCAGTATGGCTCTCTCCGCCGCTTTTATCTCCAGAGTATATTCGAGATTAGGGGAATTGCTGATGCTTCCCGGTGCAGTGCCGCTTCCGGCAGCTCCCGACGCAGTGCCCTTTGCTGCACTTTTTTCCGAAGCTGCATCTGATGTATGCAGCGCATCCGGGTCATCCGCCTTTAAGGTTTCAGCACTTTTCCTGAGGCTGTTAATCTTCGCAAAAATTTCTCTGGCCTGCTCATCCTGTGCGAACAGCTCCTCGCGGCTCATCGTCTTTCGCGGAATTGTCTGAGCCGAATCAGCAGCTGTCTGCGCCGGATCAGCATATCTGCCTGCAGAACCGCCTGTCTGACCGGATTCAGCAGAACTGTCCCTGCCGGATTCCGGTGCGGCCGTGCCTGCCGGTGCAGGTTTTACTGTGCCGGATTCTGCTGAGTTATTAAGTTTATCTTTTCCTTCGTTATCTCTCGGAAACATTGACATCTTTCTCCTGTTTCAAGCATTCCGGTATCCTTGCACTGCGGACACCTGTATTTTATATCCATATAGTCCATCTCAAAACCGTTGTCGGTGAGAAGGAACGCTCTTTCCATGTTAAGTGAATCGATTCTGTTCCGCACATCAGCCATGGCCTTTTCCTTATCGACCCTGTCAGATATTATAATCTTTGATATCTCACTGCTGCTTCTGCTGATATCCTCCTCGATTTCTTTTATGCGGGGCACCTTACTGTAAACCTGCGCGCGCCTTTCCTCGGCTTCCTGCTCCTCCCTGCGGACAAGCGTCTCATAATACTGCATTATTTCACTCGTTGTAAGCTCCGCACTGCTGCCCTTCGTTTCTTTGCTGTGCTGTTCCTCGTACCAGTTTACGAGTATTTTGTTTACATAATTTATGTTCGGGCTTGAGATGCCGGACGTCTTGCTGCATGCTGTCAGCACCTTGTCAATGGTGAACCCCATCGTCTCAAACCACGTATCCATTATCCGCATTTCCTCTTCTGTGGCGTTTCTTGCAAAGCCCAGCGCACGGAACACTCTCTTGTAAAGATGGTGCTTCTTGTCGTTTTCGCTGAGATGCTTCTCCACTGCTATGACATCCCTCAGACCCTCGTCTGTCCATTTTTTTATCACAGCCGAAATGTATTTGAAATTCTTTTTGTTTTTATTCACACAATATGAATATCCGTAAACGATTACCTCAGGTGAGGCATTGAAATCATTGATAAGTGCCAGCACCTCCACCATTTCTGTACCGCTCACGGTTCTTCCTGTGATTTTCTCTATCTCGGAAAACATGCCCTGTATCTCCCTGTCGGATAAATATGTCTGCATGCTGTCCTCTGAAGAATATGTTTTTTTCCTGGTTTTCTCTCCGTAAAGCTGCTCCTTGAGGTTGACGAACTCTATGTCATAGACCAGCTTGTTCTCCGGATTCTCTCTCAGTTTTCTGACTACTCCCATGCGTTCCCAGTATGTCCACGCTTTGAGCACATCCTCGATATCCATCGACAGATGCTTCGCTATGTCTTCACTGGAAAGCTCTGCACCGAGCCCCGCGTACATGTATGCGAACATGTACACCTTTACAAAATCGCCCGGCGCCGAGGCCATGTATTCGTTTATAAATATATTTTCCACGCTGGTATCCAGCAGAAAATAATCGTTTGTTTTCTCTTTCCTGAAACCCATCTATCCTCCGTATCAAAATCCGGGGTCATTTCCTCCTCCCCCTATTATGTCTACGAACTTCGTGATCTTATCGAGCCATGCCAGTCTGACCATGCCGGTAGCGCCGCTTCGCTGCTTGGCTATTATGACCTCGCACTGTCCGTGGGCATCGGAATCCTCATTGTAGTATTCGTCTCTGTACAGAAATATTACTATATCGGCGTCCTGCTCTATCGAGCCGGATTCTCTCAGATCCGACAGCATCGGCCGGTGGTCTGTTCTCGTTTCCGGCGCTCTGGAAAGCTGCGACAGCACCAGCACCGGAACATTCAGCTCTTTTGCAAGCAGCTTGAGGTTTCGCGATATTACGGAAATCTCCTGTGTTCGCGATTCTGACCTTCCCTCCGGATTCATCAGCTGCAGATAGTCTATAACAACAAGATCAAGACCCTCCTCGGCCTTGAGTCTCCTGCATTTGCTCTTCATCTCCATGAGGTTGATACCGGCTGTGTCATCTATATGGATGCGCGCTTTTGACAGAACATCGAGTGCGATGTTGATATCATCCCAGTCGCGCCGCTCCAGTTTTCCTGTCTTCAGGTTGTTCATCGGCACCTTTGACTCCATGGCGAGAAATCTCTGTCCGAGCTGCTCCTTCGCCATTTCCATACTGAAAATCATGACCGAGGCATTGCCCTTGACCGCCGCATTCAATGCAAGTGAAAGTGCGAATGCCGTCTTTCCCATGGCAGGTCTGGCGGCCAGAATTATGAGGTCGGATTTCTGGAATCCGGATGTCATCTCGTCCAGGTATTTGAACCCGGTCGTCACGCCGGTCAGACCTCCGTCCATCTGTGACGCCTTGTCTATTATCTCTATGTTTTCGAGAAGCACGTCCTTTATATGAACGTACTGCCCCTTCTGTCTGGACTGTGATATCTCGAATATGCCGCTTTCAGCATAATCCAGTATCTGTCCGGCATCCATGGATCCGTCATAGCCCTTGACCATTATATCGTCGGCCATGTCTATCATCCTTCTTACCGCTGCCTTCTCCGCAACGATTTTGGCGTATTCGGCCGCATTCGATACGGTCGGGGTGCCTGAGGACAGTGATGCGATATATGCTCTGCCTCCCACCATGCTGAGGCTGTTTCTTTTCTTCAGCTCCTCAGCCACGGTAAGCGCATCTACGGGTGCGTTTTTTCTGTGCAGGTCGAGCATCGCCTTGAATATTTCTTTGTGGTTTGCGTCGTAAAAGTCTTCAGGTCTGACTACCTCCACGACATCATAAAGCGCATCTTTTGAAAGCAAAGCTGCGCCCAGTACTGATTTTTCCGCCTCCAGACTGTGCGGCGGGATTCTTCCTTCCATAATGCTCTGCCTCCTGCTGTCTGCGTATTCAGCCTGTTGTCCGCGCATTCAGACTGCTGCCTGTGCGTTCCGGCTGTATCATTTATCCTCTCAGCTGTCCGGATACGGACTGAATCCGCCGCCGGAACAGCATCTGAGCCGTTTTCTTACTGAATTGTTACTGTCACTTTAAGCTTAGCGGTTACTTCCGGGAAAAGCTTGATTGTCACTTCTGTGTCACCTGTCTGCTTAATCGGGTTCTGCAGATCGATTTTCTTTTTATCGATTTTGATGTTTTCCTGCTCAAGCAGCGCATCTGCGATATCCTTTGATGTTATGGAGCCGAAAAGCTTGCCTGTGTCTCCGCCCTTGGACTTGATTACAAGAGCCTTCGCCTCTATAATTTTCGCCTGTTCTATTGCGGCAGCCTTCTGCTCTGCGTGCTTTTCTGCTGCGATTTCCTTCTGCTTTTCGAGGCTTCTGATATTACCCTCTGTAGCTTCCTTGGCGAGTCCTCTCGGAATCAGCATATTTCTTGCGTAGCCGTCGCTTACCTTTACGACTTCTCCTGCTTTTCCTGTACCTCTAACATCTTTTGTCAATATTACTATCATATTTTAACCTCCTATTGTGAAGTTCTCACGAAATGATTTTTCTAATGCTTCTCTTATTTTCATCAGCAGCTCCTCGGGTGAAAGGTCAGACTGTGCCCCCGCGGTGTTGAAGTGACCGCCCCCGCCGAACTGCTCCATAACAAGCTGTACATTCATGTCGCCCAGTGACCTCGCACTCACGACTGTCTTCCCTCTGCTGTTTGTTCCGGCGACAAAGCTGGCCTCTATGCCTTTAATGGTCAGAAGCTCATCCGCCACCTGAGAATTGACTATCTGCGCATCAGGGTTCTTTCCCGGACACACTGCCATTGCTATGCCATTGCCGAAAAACTGCGCATTTGCAATACACATGGCTCTCAGCCTGAAGCTCTCCACGTCTGCCTGGAAATATCGTCTGACATTTTCCAGATCCGCACCGGCACGCTTCAGCCATGAAGCCGCCTCAAATGTGCGGACGCCGGCCTTTACGGCAAATCTGTTCGTATCGACCATTATCCCCGCAAGCAGTGCATCTGCCTCGAGCTTCGTCAGCGCCTTCTTTTCGCACGCATACTGCACGATTTCCGCAACAAGCTCCGAGGCCGACGACGCATACGATTCCATGTATGACAGCAGCACATTCGGCAGATCGCCTTCCGTACGCCTGTGATGATCTATGACAACTGTCCTGTTTATCTTCTCGAGCAGCTCCAGCGACTCGACCAGTATCGGACGATGTGTGTCGACAACGACAGCAAGCGAATTGCTGTCAGCCAGCGCCAGGGCTTTTTCTCCCGTGATGAATTCGTACTGCTCGGTTTCCTTCGCATCCTGCACGATGCTGTCAAGCGTGTTGTTGTATGTGCCGAGTATAATATATGAATCCTTTCCTGCCGCCTTGGCAACCCTGTCAATTCCCAGAGCTGCGCCGAAGCTGTCCATATCGGGGTTGCTGTGCCCCATTATGAAAACCTTGCTCGACTGCGACATGAGAAGCTTGAGTGCGTGGGCTATAACCCTGGATTTCCCCTTGAAGCCCTTCTCTACACTCTGCGATTTGCCGCCGTAGTATTCAAAATTCTTCACGTTTCTCACTACAACCTGGTCTCCGCCCCGGCCAAGCGCCAGATTCAGCGCGTCCTGTGCGTAGTCCTCGCTCTCGGCGATGGTTTTGCCGCCGATACCGATGCCGATGCTCAGTGTTACCGGAAAATCCATGTTTGTCTCTACAGCGCGCACGTCGTCGAGTATGGAAAATTTCTTTGCCACCAGCTGCCTGTAGTTTTTATGCGTGAGCAGCATTTCATAGCTGTTATCCTTGTATCTGGAAATGGCTGCCCCCATACCGTCCGCCCATGTTCTGAGCATCTTGTCTATTTCCGTGGAAACCTCCATCTCATTCTCTTCCTTGCCGCTCGGCGTGAGCTCCTCCAGATTGTCGATGTATATCAGTGCTATGCAGGGCTTTTCATCATTGTAAAGATCCTTGAGATTTTCAAACGATGTGGTGTCAATGAATAACATCGTTATCGATGCAGTCTCTCCCTGCCCTATAAAGCCGCACAGTATCCTGAATGCCTTGTCATTGCGCTTGAGATTCAGCGGTGTACCCTCCTGCGCAGCTGTGACGATATCCGGATGCTTTATCCCTGTCAGCGCAAAAATATCTCCGTCTATTATGCCGTCATACTTGAATACTTCTGCAATCCTTTTGTTGGCTCTGGTGACTTTCCCGCTCGAATTGATTATACACATGGGTACCAGAGTGTAATATGCGAGCAGTTTTTCTATTCTTCCTACGTACATATTCCTCTCCTGAAATTTTTCTGCATATGATGTATGTGATGATATTTATATACAGTATTATGCGTCCCGCCCGGCGATAACGGCGCGCGTGATGCTCCGTCAGATCCGGTTTCTGCCTTTTATCTTTCTTTTTATTCCGAAAATCAGATCGAACATTCCCACAATCAGCAGTATCATTCTGCCGAGATATGTGATCCACAGTATCACAGCGGCCGCAATACCGATGCCCCGGGGAATTCTCTTCATATAGCAGAACATCAGCACAACAGAAACCCCCTGTATCGAGAACATGAAGTTGAACAGGAAGTCTATGTTCATGTAAACCATGTTGTCTGCGAACACGCCTGTTTTAGTCAGCAGCCACGACAGCAGGTACATTCCCATGATGCCCATAAGCGCACTGCCCGGCCATGAGAACTCTCTGAATTTCGGCATTCTGCCCACGGTGCCCGTACGTCTTCTCATAATCTTTGAGATTATGAGATATTCTATGTATGACACAACCGCACTCATCACCATGATGGTCGCAGGCAGCACCGCGAATGCATTCTCGTAAAGACTGCTGATTGCTTCGATTCTGTCAGCCTTGCTGTCCGATGCAAGATCAAGCGACTGTTCGAGCAGAGGACTGTCCGCCAGATCCTTCGCCAAAGCATCTATCGTTTCCTGAATCTGTGCGAAAATTCCCTTTCCGGTCATTGATGCAATCATGAAAACGATTATTGTCAGCACGGTCACTGTCAGCACAGACTGCATGACTATCCTGTAAGGGGACATTCTGCCCGCCTTGATATATTTCGGTATCACTGCAATCGGTACAACAAATATAAGAAAGTAAATCAGCAATAGATACATTTTGTTTCTCCTAAAAATATTTATACGTAATGGTTATTATAACATAAGTCATGCACTGCAATGTGGTGTTTTTGGTTTTTTTATGTTTTCGCCGTTCTTTTGAACTCTTTTCAGCGAGGCTGCCGGGCTTTCCCGAACTTCCCTTCTCTGGATTTTAACTGCGGCGCTTTCTGATTCTGCCGAGCCGGCCGGGCCGGCTGATATATCGCAGCTGTACTGTTTCAGCTGCTGCCTCGCATATCGTTAATACCTTTTCTCTCTTCTTCTCATGCTCTGCACCTGATGGCGCTCTATCATTTCATTCATTTCCGCCCTGGTCAGCAGCCCGGACTTGTAAAGTGTCCTCAGGCTGTCAATATAGCGCTGTTCGTCGCCGCCATAAGGCCGCTGCATGATATCCCCCGCGCCGCTGCCGTACTGCTCCAGATGTTCTCCGATTTCACCGACGCCGCTCTCTTCCCGATTCCGGTTCCTGTACATATCCCTAAGACCGCTCAATCTGCTGCCCCGGTGTTTCGTTTCCTGCACCTCCGGCATCCCGTACTGTCCGGATATTTCATGGGAGTCATACATTCCCGATGATCTGTACTGCGGACCGGCGGCCACTCTTCCGTTCATTTTTCTGCGCCTTCTGACTCTGATAATCAGCGCTGCTGCTATAGCTGCTATTATCAGAACGACTGTCACAACGGTGATTATCGCGGCAGCTGTCGCTTCACTGCTGATACTGCCCTCCGTATAGTCCTCATCATAATCAGAATAATCACCTGTCATCTCATCACCGTATCCGTAGCCGCTGAATTCATCGACTATCTCTGCCGCCGTATCCTGCTGACTCTGCGTAAGCTGCAGACCAGACCCGCTGCGGAATACCAGCACCTTATCTATCACATAATTTCCGTTAGAAGTCATGTCCGCTGAAAGATATACAGTGTCATTCCTGTTTTCCTGCTGTCCGTCCCCGTCAAAATCCGCTGTGACCAGGATGTCTGTCTTCAGGAAGCTGTCCCACTGATGCTCCTCGAATACCGGCGTGCCGTATGTTATCTGTGCACCGGAATCCGCCTGTGCTGTCTGTTTCGTGTAAAGCTGCACGAGAGCATCTTTCCCGTATTTATTATAATAATACATGGCATCATTTTCATCGCCGTAAAAGTAAATGTAATCCTCGTCTTTTACATCCTCTGCGGAAAAATATATATCGAACTGCAGCGAATCGGTGCCGCCGTTTTCTTTTGCCGTCACTATATGTTCAAATGGTTTCCCGGAGCTCTCGCTTTTATCGATTTCTTCAATCTTCCAGCTGCCCCAGCCTGCTTCCCTGTAAAGGCTGACTTCGCCGTCTCTGCATTCATAATAATTTGTTTCATAGTATGTTTCCGCATACACACTTACTGAAGCCGAAAATATCAGCAGCAGCATACACAGAAAAACTGATATACGTGCTATGTTCTTTTGCTTCATCTGTACCTCCGATTCCATATCCGCAGACCTGCGATTCTGTACCTGATAGTGATATTTATCACGCAACGAATTATTATACCATAAACACATGTATTTTCTCATAAAAAAACCGGGCGCAATGCCCGGCTTTATTGTTTCAGTATTTCTCGGCTTCAGGTCTTCTGCAGTCTGTGATGCTCTGCAGCGCCTGAATTACATCTGCAATAGCTGAGATTATTCAGCTGTGTAAGGCAGCAGAGCAACGATTCTTGCTCTCTTGATTGCTTTTGTTACCTCTCTCTGATGAATCGCACAAGTTCCTGTGATTCTCTTAGGAAGAATCTTTCCTCTTTCTGTCACATATTTTCTGAGCTTGTCAACATCTTTGTAATCTATGGTTTCAGCCTTGTCAGCGCAGAACTGGCATACTTTTTTTCTTCTCATGCCGCCGCGTCTTTTATTATCCATGCTACTATCTCCTTTCCTTTAGAATGGGATATCATCATCCTGGAGCGCCTGAAATCCTTCAGGCACGCTTTCCGTGTCTCTCTCCGCAGGACGCTGGTCATACTGCGGTGCACCGCCGTACTGCTGTGAACCATATGACTGTCCGCCGTACGATTGACCGGAAGGCTGCTGACCGTATGACTGCTGGCTCTGATATCTGCCGCTGTCGCCGTTTCTTTCGTTTCTGTCGCCCCATTCCAAAAATTCTACTCTGTCGGCAACTACATCTGTTGTATAGACTGTAATGCCGTCTCTGTTGGTATAACTGCCTGTCTGTATTCTTCCCTGAACACCGACAAGCCTGCCCTTTGCAAGAAATCTCTCACAGTTCTCAGCCTGTCTGCCGAAAACTGTTATTCTCGGAAAATCCGCCTTTTTTTCCTGCCCGGATCTCACCGGCCGGTCTATTGCTATCGTAAAAGTGGCAACAGCCGTCTGGCTCTCTGCTATATACCTCATTTCAGGGTCTCTGGTTAATCTCCCAATCAGTACTACACTATTCATACTGGCACCCCTCTTTCTTATTTCTCGTCTTTGTTGATTATGATATGTCTGATAACGTTATCCGAAATCTTGAGTCTTCTGTCGAGCTCAGCAGGCAGCGTCGGCTGTGCCTGGAATTCGATAACAACATAGTATCCTTCAGTCTTCTTCTGGATAGGATATGCGAGCTTCTTCATTCCCCAGACATCTTCTTTGCCTACTTCGCCTTCAGCAGCGATGATACCTTTTACAGTTTCGATAGTAGCTGCTTTCTTATCATCTTCTAATGCCGGGTCGATAATGAACATAACTTCGTAATTAATCATTCTTTTCACCTCCTCGTGGACTAAATGGCGGCAAGATACCCTGCCGCAAGGACTGCATGTAAAATCACACATGAAGTCACATGCCCTTATATTATACATCATCCGGAGTTTTTTTCAAGTGCAAAATCGCGCATTTTCTGCAGCAGTGCCGGATGCAGAAAAATATGTGATTAGTTTTTTACTCATTGTTTTTATCCTCTGTCCATACCTCTTTTGCAAGATTGAATACAGCCCATGCTTTCGGCCAGCCTGCATAAAATGCTGTATGCGTAACAACTGCGGCGATTTCTTTCTGCGTCACGCCGTGGTTCTTCGCATTCTGAAGATGAAATTTCAGAGAAGAATCGGTGATTCCCTGCGCCATTAAAGCAACCACTGTGATGATGCTTCTTGTCTTAAGATCAATATCTTCATTATTCCAGTTTTCCCCGAAAAGTACATCATCATTAAAATGTGCAAACTCCGGAGCAAATTCTCCGAGTGCGTCTCTGCCTGCTGTCTGAACAATTTTATCCATTTCGTTTTCCTCCGATATTTATATCCTGCAGGAAGCTCCTGCTCTGTATGCAATGTTTTGTTTAATGTGCACATAAAGCTTCCGGGCGAATCAGCAGGAAGCTCCTGCTCTGTATGCTATGCTTCTGACGTTATCAGTCTTCATTTCCCAGATTGCTGTACTCTGCATCAGATACCGGCTCGCACCATTCATTAGTGCAATTTTCTCCGGGTACCTCAACAGCAATGTGTGAAAACCAGCTGTCCTTCTTTGCTCCGTGCCAGTGCTTGACGTTCGCCGGAATCATCACAACACTCCCCTCATGCAGACTGACGGCGTCCTTTCCTTCTTCCTGATACCAGCCCTCTCCCGCAGTACAGATAAGCAGCTGACCGCCGCCGCTCGCAGCATGATGGATATGCCAGTTATTGCGGCATCCCGGTTCAAATGTCACGTTGGCAGCAAAAAGCCCGCCCTCCGGATCTGTAAGCGGATTCAGAAAAGAACTGCCGGTAAAGTACCTGGCATATGCTGTATTTGCCGCTCCTGTGCCGAACATATTGTGCTTCTCGAACGAATCCTGATTTTCAAATTTCATAACAACACCTCCCGGACGTTATCTTCAATTATTTCTGTATTTAATCGAGGCAAACCGCTCTGTTTTCATATCTGAGCAGGCCGCTCTGCTTTCGTATCTTGAAATACATTCATAAATATTCTATACTAAATATATCACCTAAACCTGACTTCAGGTCAAGACTTTATTGAGATTTTATGTAAATTTTTTCGGAGGCATACAATGTATACGATAGGACAGGTAGCGGAAATGTTTAATCTGCCCGTTTCAACGCTCCGCTATTATGATAAGCAGGGACTTTTCCCGCAATTGAAGCGTGAATCCGGAATCCGCAGATTCAGTGATAATGAAATTGAAGCACTCAGAGTAATCGAGTGCCTCAAAAAATCAGGGCTGGAAATCAAGGATATCAGGCTTTTTATGGACTGGTGCATGGAGGGCCCGTCCACATATGCGGACCGTTTCGAGCTTATTCGGAAGCAGAAGGAACGTGTGGAGGCGGAAATCCGGCAGATGAACAAAACACTTGACATGCTAAGATACAAATGCTGGTATTATTCTCAGGCAATGAAAGACGGCAGTGAAGATACCGCCAAGGCATTAACTCCGGACGGGCTTCCGGAGGATATTCTCACCGCCTATCGAAACTCCCATAATGATTGACCGCCGGATTGGGTTTTCAGGCACTCTGATTTCGAGTACCCGGCACTGCACAGATTGTCACGGGCGGAGCATGAATCAAAGACAGCACAATGTGCTTTCAGGCACTCTACGCTGCATAGATTGTCACCGCCTGCCCTTTCTGATAGGATAATTCCGCAAGGCAGTGGGTCGGCATAAAGATAATACCGACCTGAGGAGCTCCGCACAGAATGATATAGGACAGTACGCACCTTTGCATAAAAAACGGCATGAAGCATGCAGCACCTTTACATAAAACATCAGGGACATGCGAGGCTTTTACATAAAAAACAGCAGAGGTACGCGAAGCCTTTACATAAAACAGCAGACAGGCGGAGTCTTTACATAAAAAACGACAGGAGGCAGAATCGATGGATGCATCGAAAATCGGAAATCTCATTTATGAGCTGCGGACAGCGAGAGGTATGACCCAGAAACAGCTGGCAGAGCAGCTTTTTATCAGCGATAAGACCGTTTCAAAGTGGGAGCGGGGCGGCGGATTCCCGGACCTTGCACTGCTTCCTGACATCGCACAGGTGCTGGATGTTCGCCTGGAGGATCTGCTCCGGGGCGAAATCGACACCAACGACAGAACGGGAGGTACTATGAAAAATCTGAAATTTTATGTCTGCCCCCAGTGCGGCAATCTGGTGACAGCGACGGAGGATGCGCAGATTTTCTGCTGCGGGAAGCCTCTGGAGGCACTGGAGCCGGTTAAAGCTGAGGCAGATGATAAGCTGAATGTGGAATTAATCGAGAATGAATATTTCGTATCGTCAGCACATGAGATGAGCAAAGAGCATTACATTATGTTTGTGGCGCTGCTTACAGGCGACAGCATAGTGCTGCGCAGGCAGTATCCGGAATGGGATCTGCAGACCAGACTGCCCCGGCTGGCTCACGGCAGGCTGATATGGTACTGCAGTAATCACGGACTGTTTTATCAGCTGATTTAACTTGAACAGCAGCATGAAAATAGTGTATCATTTAACCGAGAAATCCGGCATAAAAAGCCTGCTGCGCAGCCGCAATGAATGCTGCACAGGGCAGCGAAATGCACAGATGAAAATGACTGGGAGGGTTAAAATGACACTGAAAGAACTTCTTGAAAACAAAGCTGTTAAAAACGAAATTGAAGAAGCAATAAAGAAAACCGATCCAAAAAATGACGCCGAGTGGGTTGCAGCTCTGATCGGTGAAGCAAAGAAGCACGGTATTGAAACAAACGAGAATGAGGTGAGAGCTCTCCTTGTGGATAAAATGCCGATTGATGAAGAGGCAATGGAAACCATTTCAGGCGGGCGCAAGGTATATGCAGACGGATACAGTGACTGCACGAACAATGACATCTGCGGTATTGATATGTCCTGCTACAACATATATTCCTCATGCCACTACAACCATACCTGTGCAGCATCTTATAAATGTGATATACTTTTCAAGCTTGGCGGTGACTGTGCACACAACTTTAAAATCGCACCTGAGGACAGATAAGTCTTCTGAACCGATTCGATTCCGCATATAGTAAATATTATTCAGCTATGTGTAAAGCGCCATTTGCACGAAGCCTGAGAATTGATTCCGGATTGATTCCGCCTTTTGAACACAAGTGTTCGCTCGCGGTGCACTCCGGAATCTGTCGGCACCACACATTATTCAGCCTTCAGACCCCTATTATGAGGGGTTTAGGGTTGAAATCCGCATGTAAAACTGCATTCCGCCTGAATGATGTGGGAAAAATGGAGTATCATTCAACCATGTCTTCAAATTTAACCAGCGATACGTTTCCTGTCTCCTCTGCCTTAGCGATACAACCCTTTGTAAATCCGCTCTTAGCAAAGATATAAAAATATTTTCTTCTGAAATGAAACAGGTCGCTCCGATTTACGAGAGTTTCCAGCACCCCGGCAGTGACTTTTTCATTTGTCCATTTACATTCACCGAAAATCGCACTATCTCTGTCTGCTCCCATTATGTCTATCTCTTCCTGCCTTCTGGTTCTCGGATCTGCACCCCACCATCTGCCGAGATCGTTAAAATTTACCGGGCATTTGCCCTCGAGCATCTGCTTCCATAAATACTGCCTGCAAATTTCTTCAAAAACTCCGCCCATATAGGCCGGCAGATCCGGAGCGATTCGCTTATAAGCGATATCAGATGCACCTCTGGAAATCAGTGACATATTTTCCGGTACAAAACGATACCAAAACCGAAACATGTTGTCCTCAATGGAATATATGGTTTTTCGCGTTGTTTTCTCTCCGTATGGAATCTCTTTTTTCACAATTCCCAAGTTGACAAGGTTTCTGATATAGTTGACACATGCACTGCTTTTTTCATCAATCTTGTTTGAAATCTCATTTATTTTGGAACTGCCTGAAGCAATAGCTGTAACAGCTGCATTGTAAATTGCGGGTTCCCTCACTTCCTGCTTCAGCAGATTATTCGGTTCTTCAAAAATAGACGAGGACGGATTTAAATGTGTGTTCTTTATATTGTCTTCTATCGAAAGATTGTCATCTATCTGCTGCAGATACTGCGGCGTACCTCCGATAAATCCATATGCCAGAGCCTTATCAGCAGTTGTGAAATTTCTGAAATAATGACACGCTTCAAAAAAATCAAACGGCTCTATTTTGAACTGTGCCGTTCTTCTGCCGTAAAGCGGTGCCTTATATGCCAGCACCTTATCCTCCATATATGACATTGAAGATCCGCACAGAATCAGAAACAGCCTCGAATTATCTTTATTTTTATCTATCAGCAGTTGTATTGTGGAGGCAAGGCTCTTATTCGCTCGTGCGGCATACGGATATTCATCGATTATCAGTATGATTCTTTTCTTTTCGGCCAACCTGAACACATACTCCAGCGCTGTCTGAAATGACGGAAATGTTGAATCAGCGGGCATATCGGTATTGTATTCCAGAACGCATCTTGAAAAATTATGCAGATTCTGTCTGGCATTACTTTCAACACCTGTAAAAAAAATATTTTCTTTATCTTTTACAAATTCATTTATCAACGCAGTCTTTCCCACTCGTCTCCGCCCGTAAATAACTGCGAATTCAAATCTGTCTGATTTAAACAGCCTATTCAGCTCTTCCAATTCACGTTTTCTTCCTATGAACATTGATATGCCTCCTGAAACCCTATTTTCCCAATGAAATTTTTACTATCCGCTTCGTGACTCCGGTTCAGCGGTATGCTGGTTTCTGCTCAGCCTGTTTATTACTGTATACCTCACGGATTTTTTTCGTTATCTGCATTTCTTTACGACTCCCATTGATTATAATCCTGTCTGCAAATACTCGTCAATAACTTCTGCGTAAATTAGTAATTTATGTTTTACTAATTTACAATACACTAATTTGCAATTCCCTTTTATAATATATAAATCTGTGTTTCAGTTCAATGCGTTAATACAGATTCTTAAAGTTTCATACCGTTTTATCTCCCGGCTAATACAGCACCGGAGAATTTTTTATTTGTCAAGCTCTTTCCTGATAAGCTCTTTTACTGCACCTTGCTTGCTCTTCTGCGCTTCAAGCCATGCAATAATATCAGCATCGGTTTTGACGTTGAGTTTTAGTGAAAGACGTATTGTATTAGCCTTATCATATTTGGTCTGAGCGTCATATTTCGCAGTCACGTTAATTCTCCTTTCGGTTATTCAGAATAATACAAGCGATAATAAGTGCCAGCTTTGGTATGTCGAGCCAGCTGTGACTGCCGTCAATAATATTCAAAACAACTATTGCGGCAAGAAGAATATTTATTGTTTTCCTATTCATCATAATTCGGATGTGATACAATAATTAAAAGATATCCTCGAGAGGGCGGGGTGGCCATCCACCTCTATTTCATTTCAGGCTTCGTCAGCTGGTGAGCCGTGAGCCCTAAAACTAATATTTCAAATAGGTCTTTTGTTATCTCAAGGATATCTTTTAAATATCCACCCCTTGGCACCTCCTTTTCATGTTTTGATTATATGCAGGTGTGTACCTGAATCAATCTTTTCTAAGAAAGAATCGATATTTATTTATAAAAACTAAAAATAAAAGCAAGGACCAGGGAAAACATGGCGGGAATAATCGCTGAAGATACTGCAGATACATTTCCCGGCATGCCTGTCTTTTTTCTGGAATGATAAAGCAAAAGACAAAGTATCATTCAACAAAACCCGGTATGCCGGCATGGTAAAAGAAAGGATAATACTGATGTCAAAACTGATTGCATTTTACTCAAGAGCCGATGAGAACTATTTCGGCGGCGCAATGAAATATATAAAAGTCGGAAACACGGAGAGAGTCGCAGGAATGATTGCAGAGCTCACAGGCGGAGACATTTTTAAAATCGAACAGAAAGAACCGTATTCCGCAAACTACAAAGAGTGTGTAGAGCAGGCAAGAAAAGACAAGCAGGAAAATGCACGACCGGAGCTCATCTCTCTGCCGGAGAACCTTGATAAATACGACCAGATTTATCTCGGCTATCCGAACTATTGCGGCACAATGCCGATGGCGGTCTACACATTCCTGGAAAACTTCGATTTTGCGGACAAGAAGATTTATCCTTTCTGCACACATGAAGGCAGCGGACTCTCGAATACAGAACAGGATATTCAAAAGACCGCAAAAGGCGCTGTCGTCAGCAAGGGTCTCGCTATTCACGGCAGCAGCGTGGATTCATCTAAAGCAGCAATCGAAAAATGGATAAATGAGAATTAAAGGAAATGTGCGTTTTCCAATATGCCGCATTCAGTCTGCATTGTCTGTCAACGGCAATAATCAGCACTGATGCAGAAATTCAACCGCTGGTTTACAACCCATAGTATAAAAATTATGATATAATCTCTTTACACAGTTCTGCATTTTAATATTGATTTCGATGATTTTTCATCAGAAGGAGGCGCAATATGGAACGACCGCATTTTGACATCGTGGCCAGCGGTGCGCGGATGAAAGAAATTCGCAGACAGAGAAATATCTCTGTAAAGCAGGTCATGGAGTACATGGGTTTTGAATCTACTCAGGCCGTGTATAAATGGGAGGCCGGAAAATGCTATCCGCAGGCTGACAATTTAGTGGCCTTAGCAATTTTATATAATGTAAGCCCGATGGAGCTTTTAGTTGAAGAGGACCTTGCGTCCTCTTCAATTTTTTTATGCAGAAGTTTTAGAGACGAGGGGATACCTTTAAAATTATTTTCCTCGGAATTAAAGCATTGAACCAGCGGTTGCTCGACTATGTAAAGAATGCAGAGTACAATTAAAAAAACGATGGAGGTGAGCTATTTGAAGAATTACCTGAAATTAAAAACTTATTCGCCTTTCAGTTATTCCTATATATTTCTGGATTGTGATGAATATCTGGCAGACCAGCTTTTCATAAAGCATAAAGTACCTGTTAAATTCAGAAAAGAATTTATAAAAGAATCATCAGAATACAGAATAATATGCTGCAGAATCAGGAAGAAATATGAAAAAGAATTTTTAACAGCACTGTCTGAAATGTACAACAAAATGATTCTCCGAGGATTTTACGGTTATCAGGAATTCTGTGATAAATTCAATGCAGAAGTTTTGAATACAAGGGGATTTATTTAAATTTTTCGGAATTAAAGCATTGAACCAGCGGTTGCTCGACACTGATGGTTCCTGCGGCGTAGAATATATTTGTAATTCAATACAGGCGCTTACAGCAGACAAACTTATGCAGATAAAACAGCATCGTACCATTCAGTAACAATAAACTCTGCACAGCAAACCAATCAGCTTGTCGGAATCTGCAGGTTTCCGAGAACCTTCTGCATCAAATCATCAGACATAATGATATTCCACCCGTAATTCCCGTCATCGACCATCGGCACGAAAACCTCGGTTTCCAGCACATTGCCGCTTTCCGCGGCCGCCTCTATCTGCTGAACATAGATTTCCAGGCACTGAGCGTTGAGATAATCCTTGTCGGCAATCTGGTCAGAGTACAGGTTGCTGACAACATAATTATATGCGGCAGTATTGTAAGCGTCCAGCACACCGCTGAAATCACCGCTCGTTACAGCCACTTTCGCAACAGCAATATCGTTTCTGGTTTCTATTTTCTCGATTTTATATGTAAAATTCTTAAAAAGCGCCTCGTTCATTCTCTCAATGACGGCATCATCGCCCTGCACATTTGTGATAAAGTTTACATAATTGTCATCCATATATTTTTCCATAACGCTTGTTTCCCGGTTTTTCAGTCCGTCCATAAAATCGGTGACTGCATCGTGCGGCGTTGTCGATGTGATATTGAACAGCCCCGCCTGCATCATTATGGAAATAAGCACGGTTACTGCAGTTTTTACGATATATTCCATTTCCAGTTTTCCTCGGTTCTTCTGATTTACTTTTTACGTTATATTATCTATAATATATTAGAATTCCTTATTTTTCAAGTGAACGGGGGGTATTGCAAAGCGCAC
>CAVECM010000010.1:0-21303 GCA_963614095.1 Bacteroidaceae bacterium | reverse complement strand
GCCGGCGGGGCAGCAGTAATAAGAAACGGATGCACACAGTGAAAAAAACCAATAGGATAAAAAGCGTGAAGGGCTGCCGAAGGAATGCGGAAAAGGAGGAGTATATGCTGTATGTAATAGCATATGATATCGGAACAACGGGCATTAAAACATGTCTGTTTTCAATAGACAAGACAATCAGAATGGAAAAGGGCGCGTACTGCGGCTATGACCTTTATATTCTCGAAAACGGTGGTGCGGAGCAGGATGCAGATCAGTGGTGGGAGGCAATGTGCAGGACCACAAGAGAGGTTATTGCCGAGTCGGGTATTGCCCCCGAAATGATAGACGGAATATCCTTCTGTTCTCAGATGCAGGGCATGGTGCTGGTCGACAGAAGCGGCAGGGCATTGAGACGCCCTATGAGTTATATGGATCAGAGGGCAGTAAAAGAAATGAAGGAATGTCAGAATTACGGAATAACAATTGCCGGAGTCAATATTTTAAAACTCCTGAAAAGCCTTAAGCTGACACATGCAGCTTCAACAAGTGTCAAAGATCCCGTATGGAAATACAAGTGGGTTCAGAAAAACGAGCCTGAGATTTTCGCACAGGTTTACAAATGGCTGGATGTAAAGGAATATCTTATTGCAAGGTGCACGGACCGGTTTGTGATGACAAGGGACTCGGCATATGCTACATTTCTGTATGATACGAGGAAGGGCCGCGAGGGCTGGAGCAGAGAGCTCTGCAGAATGTACGGCGTGAATCCGGAGCATCTTCCGGAGCTTATAGAATGTACAGATGTTGCAGGCACGCTGACGGAAAAGGCAGCTGCACAGCTGGGTCTGGCACCCGGTACGAATGTGTACGGAGGCGGAGGCGATGCAACGCTTATAGGTGTCGGTGCAGGATGTACGAAAACCGGATCGACTCATATTTATTCAGGAACATCCGGATGGGTCGGCACTGTGATAGACAGACAGAAGGTCGATCTTTCTGCAATGATCGGCGGTATAGTAGGGGCACAACCCGGAAAATACAATTATTTTGCCGAAATGGAAACTGCAGGGAAATGCTTCCAGTGGGTGAAGGAACACCTGGCTCTCGATGAGATAGGTATATATCTCGAGAAGACTGATATCGCGCATAGCCGCGAATCGCTGTATGAAAGCCTTTATGATTATATGTCGGATACTGCTGCAGAGGTTCCTGCGGGATCAGACGGCGTGATATTCACACCCTGGCTCCACGGAAACAGATGTCCGTTTGAGGATCCGAACGCAGCGGGTATGTTTTTCAATATAAAGATAGAGACCGGCAAAACAGAGATGATAAGAGCTGTGCTTGAAGGTATGTGCTATCATCTGAGATGGATGCTTGAATGTGAAGACAAAAAAGTGCAGACATCCCGAACCATAAGGTTTGTGGGAGGCGGTGCGCTTTCCGATGTGACTTGCCAGATGCTTGCGGATATAACAGGCAGGACAGTGGAAACCGTGGAAAATACAAAGGATACGGGATCGATGGGAGCAGCCATGCTTGCGGCGGTCGGCAGCGGTGTGATAGATAATCTGAATGCAGCGGAAGGTCTGGTGCCGGCGAAAGACAGATTCGAGCCCGATTCGGCGGTTAAAAAAATCTATGACAGAAACTACAGCGTATTCACACAGCTTTATAAAAACAACAGAAACAGCTTCAATCTGCTGAATGCGGCAGAACAGTAAAGGAGAACGGCGAATGGATGAGAAAGGAAAAAGGACACTTCTTGTAGCTGCCGGAAAAGAGCTGCTTGAAAAGGAACTCGTTGCAAGAACATGGGGGAACATAAGCTGCAGACTTGACAGCGGGCACTGCCTCATTACACCGAGCGGACTGGATTATCTGCAGACAAGGGAAGAGGACATTGTAAAAATCAATATCGACACGGAACAGTGGGAAGGACTGCGGAAACCATCGGGAGAGCGCGGTGTGCATATTGCGGCGTACAGATGTTTCAGTGAAGCGGAATTTGTGATACACACGCACCAGAAGTATGCCACAGCCATAGGCCTGACAGGGCTCGGAAAAATCGATATTACAGAAGAGGAACGGGCAGAGCTCGGCGGCATAGGAATTGCGGGATACGGCCTTCCCGGCATGAAAAAGCTGACGAATGCAGTGAATGATGTGCTGCAGCAGGGTATAGAAACAGTATTGATGGTTCATCACGGAGCACTGATCTGCGGACGCAGCAGGGATGAGGCAATGAAGCGTGCAGCTTTGCTTGAAGAAATATGCAGAAGAAATATCAGGGCCGCAGCCGCTTCAAATCAGACAGGAAAGGAAAAACGCGATATCAGGGAAGTTTACCTTGACAGAAAGCTCAGAGAGTCCGAAAGTATAATAAAACAGAGGTACAGATATGCGGATGTTTTCAGGACGGAGGCAGTCGGTATATGTGCAGATAAGGGAAAACCGATATATGCACAGCTTGATGATATGGCGCAGATGATCGGAAAGAAGATACCTGCGGCGGATACAGCTGCAGATGCGGCGGAGATGCTCAGGAAATATCAGGCAGTGCTGATAAGGGGTATAGGTGCGGCTGTCAGAGCAGATACTGCTGACGATGCGGAGGCGCTGAAGCTGCTGACAGACAAGTCTTGTCTGTGTGAAGTTCATACGGCGGCACATGGTGCAGAAAACAGAATAGGTGCAGTTGATACCGCACTGATGCATTTTGTGTATAAACATAAATATTCAAAGCAGAAAGACCGGGAGGAATCATGATATCCGAAAAAAGAAAAGAAATACTGAGAATCGTTAAATTCGTGCTGTTTTCAATTTCGGCGGGAATTATAGAGCTGCTGTCTTTTACGATACTGACAGAACTGACAAGCTGGAATTACTGGCCGCGTTATCTGATAGCACTGATTCTGTCGGTAATCTGGAACTTTACATTAAACAGAAAATTCACGTTTAAATCAGCAAACAACGTTCCGGCCGCAATGCTGAAGATACTGGCGTTTTACTGCGTGTTCACGCCGTTCACGACAATACTTGGGAATCATCTTGCAGAGGATCTGATGTGGAATGATTATCTTGTTACCGGAATCAATATGCTGATGAATATAACCACAGAGTATCTGTATGACAGATTTGTTGTTTTCAGAAAAACGATAGATACAAACAATATAGCGAAAAAAGATGCAGAGAGGGAGCGCGGACAGAAAACGGATGTGAAAAGCTGAACTCGAAAGCACAGCAGAAAATGATAGGCAGTTCCGAGTGCAGTGAACACAGAATGAACTGACATATAAAAAATGAAAATTACGGCAGGAGATGATTCAAAATGAAAAATTGCGGAATAAGCAGATGGGACGACCCGAATGAAATAAACCGACAGCTCAGAGAACTGACAAGCCAGGAAATATGGGAAGTAGACGACGATTATTATGACAATGTCGTTATGAAATACTTTGATGAAAAGTGCACCGCCTCAAAAGCGGTATATGAAGAATCACAGAAATACATACCCGGGGGTGTGCAGCACAACCTGGCATTCAACAAGCCGTTTCCTATGTGCATGGCAAAGACAGACGGTGCATATCTTTACGATCAGGACGGCAACAGATACATAGACTTTCTTCAGGCCGGAGGACCTACGATTCTCGGCAGCAATTACCCGGCTGTCAGAGAAAAAGTCATTGAGCTTCTCAACACGTGCGGTCCGGTGACGGGGCTTCTGCATGAATCTGAGATGCTGATAGCAAGAGAGATAACAAAGCATATGCCTGCGGTGGAGATGTTCCGCATGCTCGGATCGGGAACGGAATCCGTAATGGCGGCGCTCCGTATCGCAAGGATTGCGACCGGCAAGAAAAGGATAATCAAAATCGGCGGAGCATATCACGGGTGGTCAGATCAGATGGTTTATGGCTTGAAGATACCGGGGAGCCGTGCGCTGCTTGAATCCCACGGAATCACACCGGGAGCATACAAGAGGACAGATGAAGTCCGCCCGAATGATCTGGATATGCTTGAGAAAATGCTGAAGAGAAACAGAATCAAGGGCGGTACGGCGGCAGTTATTGTAGAGCCTGCCGGACCGGAAAGCGGCACAAGACCGGTTGCACACGACTATAATAAAGGTGTGCGCGAGCTTTGCGACAAATACGGTACACTGCTCATATTCGACGAGGTAGTCACAGGATTCAGGCTTGCGCTTTCGGGAGCTCAGGGGTATTTTGACGTTGTGCCGGATCTTACGGTGTTCGGAAAAATCGTTGCAGGCGGATATCCTTCAGCCGGCGGCGTCGGAGGGAAACGCGAATATGCTGAACTGATGGCGGCAGGACTGGCTACAGGAAAGCACAGAGCTTATGTGGGCGGTACACTGGCAGCAAATCCTCTGTCATGCCTTGCGGGATATACGACGATTAAGGAAATCGAAAGGACAAATGCCTGCGAGGTGGCCGGAAGGATGGGTGACAGACTCTGCGACGGACTGAAGCTGCTGATTGACAAGTACGGACTGCCGTTTGTTGCATACAATCAGGGCTCGATTGTGCATCTTGAATGTACGGGAGCGATGAGCTTTGATTTCTCATCCATGAGCTTCCTGAAGTCTGCACTGGGTCTTCTGAAGCACAAGGACATGATGTATGTCCGAAAGGATTCCATGGAAAGAATGGGCGCGGCATATATGGCAAACGGTATCGTGACGCTTGCCGGCAGCAGACTTTACACATCTCTTGCCGATACACCGGAAATCATTGACGAGGCTCTTAACAGATTCGAGGAAGTCTTCAGACATGTCAGAAAGACGGATAAGGGGCTGCTGAAGTAAAAAACGCCGGGTGAGGAAGCGAAGCACCGGCAGGATACAGGAGGAAATATTATTATATGAATTATGAAGTTGCAATAGAAATGCAGAAAATATGTGTCGGAGAGAAAAGGGAACTTACAAGAGGTCAGATTGCCGGGGAGGTGATAGATTTCAAAAAACTGACAAGAGGTCTCAAACCGGAAACTGTAGAAAAGTGCAGAGCATATTTTGAAGAAATGATGAAAAACAATGAAAAGAAATTATATGATGTCGATCTCCTGATGGAGGAAAGTGAATCTGTCAAAGCGGAATTCGAAAAATTTATGAAAAGCAATAAGTCAGATGATATATTCGGAAGAATTTACGACGACATTGAAAATTTCTTCCAGGTGCCGCAGTTTGAAGGTCTCGACAATATAGAATACGGCATACACGAGGTATGCGTATACTCAGTGCTTGAATATTTCACATGGAAATCTCTGCAGGGGCATGATCATGAAACGTGCAGAAGTGAATATCGGGACAATATTGCATCGAGGACCTTTGAAGAGGTCGGTGACAAGTGGATTTCATTCTGCGACAATCTGCAGGAAAGATATGACGCCGTTTCGTCCGGAAATATGGAGGACGAGCATCAGCTGAAAGTTGATATTACTGCATGCAGCATCATAGCGATAGCAGCGATAAGAGATCAGGATTCCTTTGCTCTTGACATGGCACAGTCGGGGGCCGCGGAAAAAGCTGCACAGATTGTGAACGCACTCGAAAACGATACATATAAAGAAGGTGAAAGTGCGTTTACAGACAATGCATTCAAGCTGCTCGGATTTGTTTACGGACAGGTTCGTGAAAACAGAGAAATCGCATAAAAAATGTCTGCGCGGCCGCTCCTGAAACAGTGCGTGATTCTGCTTCGGAGCAGAGGTTTACATGGACTTTGGCTCTTTAATTTGTTGTCCGGAGAACATATTTGCCGGACGGCAACAGCAAAGACGCGATTATTGCAAATATGTCATGCGAATACAGCAATGCGGTTATAAAAAGCCGTTATATCATGTTGACTTTATTTGTAAGTAACTGATAAAATATTATCAACGTAATAGCGCAGTGGATTATAATAATCCGAATTTGTAATCCCCTTGCTGCGGCAAAAGCAAAGGGTGCATAAAGCATTGGTCTTGCGCGGAAACGCAGGGTCTTCCGCCTTTGAAAAGGATACACTGGTAGTGCTGTTTCACCATATCTGATCCTTTTCACAGTATGTGGAAAGGATTTTTATATTTATGCGCAGTTCGTAGTTAACACAATGTTGTGAAATCGGAGGCAATTATTATGAATTTAAAGAAACTGACATTGAACATCAACGGTGCAGACCGTATGTTCATATGTGATCCGGAAAAGGACACACTGGCATCCGTACTTCGTCGTCTGGGACTCACAGGAACGAAGGTAGGCTGCGGTACCGGCGTATGCGGAGCGTGCTCCGTCATCCTCAACGGTAAAGTAGTTCGTTCATGTGTAAGAAAAATCAAGAGTATAGAAGAATACAGTACAGTTATAACAATTGAAGGCCTCGGTAATCCGCTGCATCCTCATCCGCTGCAGTATGCATGGGTAAACATCGGAGCAGTACAGTGCGGTTTCTGTGTTCCGGGATTTATTGTTTCTGCTTATCAGCTGCTTCAGGAAAATCCTGATCCGACAAGAGAAGAAATCAGAGACTGGTTCCAGAAAACGAGAAATGTCTGCAGATGTACAGGATATAAGCAGATTGTTGACGCTGTAATGGCAGCAGCTGCTATCATGCGCGGAGAAAAGACTTTCGAGGATATTACATACGACTGGACAAAAGATATCGGAAAGGGATTCTACGGCAAACCGCTCGTTCGTCCTAATGCGCTGGCTAAAGCATGCGGTGTGTGCGACTACGGTGATGACATCGAGCTCAAGATGCCTGCAGAGACTCTTCATGCAGTTCTTGTAATTCCGATGAAGGCAAATCATGCCAAGATACTGAACATCGACTATTCAGAGGCAGAAAAGATGCCGGGCGTGGTAAAGGTTATCACTGCGAAGGACATACCTGATGCAAACAAGCTGATGGCATACACATTCTCACCGAGAACAGTTGAATTCGAGCAGACCCATAAGCTGCTTGTCGATGAGAAGATATTCAGATGGGGAGACCCTGTTGCAATGGTAGTTGCAGATACCAAGGATCATGCGAGAGCAGCTGCAGGCAAGGTTGTTGTGGATCTTGAACCGCTGCCTGAATACATGAGCTATCTTGATGCAGTAAAACCTGATGCAGAAAGAATTCACTCATCATTTGACAATATATACAGTACACAGCCGGTACTCAAGGGAGATTACCCTAATGTAGCCAAGATGATAGACGAAGCACCGTACTCGGTAGAAGGAAGCTTCTATTCATCGAGAGAGCCGCACCTTTCCATAGAGGGAGATACAGTTCAGGCTTACTATGATGAAGACGGAAAGCTCTGTGTACACTGCAAGACAATGACGCTGTACTTTGACAGAGACGATATGGCAGAGGCTATCGGTATCCCTGTGGAAGATTTGCGTGTTATAGAAAACCCTACAGGCGGATCGTTCGGATGGGCGATGAACGCTGCATCATATGCTCTGGCAGGCGTGGCAACGAAGGTTACGGGAATGCCGGTTGCATTATCAATGACATATGCGGAATTCATGGCATTCTCCGGAAAACGTTCACCGGCATATTTCAACGGAAGACTTGCATGTGACAAGGACGGAAAGATTCTCGCAGGAGAATTCGATTCAGGTCTTGACCATGGTGCATATCCTGAAATGGGAGACGATAAGATTACAAAGATTCTCAGATTCATGTTCTTCCCTTACTACGTACCTAATGTAGTAGGTCTGGGAAGAAGTGCGGTAACAAATCACAACTTCGGTGTACCTTACAGAGGTTACGGAGCTCCGCAGGCTTATACATGCGGTGAAGCACTTATCGATATGATGGCAGAGGAAATCGGAATGGATCCGTTTGAATTCAGATACAAGAATATCGCAAGAAAAGGCGATCTTAACCTGAATCAGAGAGAATTCCTGCAGTATCCTATGGAAGAAATGATGGATAAGCTGAAGCCTATATATGATGAATCGGTTAAGAGAGTCAAAGAATTCAATGATGCCTCCGACGGTTCGGTAAGAAAGGGTGTCGGCATCGCATGGGGCGGATACAACGTGGGACTCGGCGGAGTCGATGAAGCTACAGTAGCTATCGAGCTCGTAGGCGAAGGCAAATTCAGAAAATATGATACATGGCAGGATCAGGGTCAGGGCGGAGACGCAGGTTCACTTGTATGTACCCTTGAAGCACTGAGACCTTACTTCCCTAACGTTACACCGGCTGACATAAAGGTTATACAGACAGACAGCAAATACTGCCCTAACACAGGTGAGTCTGCAGGATCGAGATCTCACTTTGCAAACGGTAAGGCATCAATCGTAGCTGCTAAGATGCTGGCTGATGCAATGCGTAAGGAAGACGGAACTTACAGAACTTATGCCGAGATGATCGAAGAGGGTATACCTACGAGATATGACGGACAATGGGTTGCAGCAGATGAATGGGATTACTTCGACTTCCTCGACCCTAACGACGGACAGGGCAACCCTACATATGCATACACATATGCACTGTATCTCTCAGAGGTTTCCGTTGATATGAAGACAGGCAAGACTACAGTTGACAAGATGGTATGCGTTGACTGGGTAGGTAAAGTCGGTAATATCCAGTCCGTAAACGGACAGGCATTCGGCGGCATGTCGCACTCGATAGGATTCGCACTTTCCGAAAACTACGAAGATGTCAAGAAGGATACCAACATGCTGAAGGCAGGCGTACCTTATATCAAGGATATTCCGGATGACATGACTGCTATCCACCTTGACGGATACGATGAAAGAGGACCTTTCGGATCATCCGGAGCATCAGAGGCATTCCAGTCATCAGATCACGTTGCGGTTATCAACGCTATCAACAATGCATGCGGCGTAAGAATCTACGAACTGCCTGCATCACCGGCTAAGGTAAAGGCAGGAATCGAAGCTCTTGCCAAGGGTGAACCTAACCCTAACAAGCCGGAGAAATACTTCCTCGGTTCGGATCTCTATGAAGAACTCGAAGTACTCAAGGCAAATCCGATGAGCTGGGATTAATGGCTGACTTCTGAATAAGAACGCTTAAACAATCATATTTAAACAGACACAGGCCACTGCATAAAGTCAGTGGCCTGTTTAATAGGGCGCGCCGGATGGCGTGTATATCGCATATTTTAACATAGAATAAGATTACAGTTAGAACAGAAAAATATTACAGAAAGACAGGAACGGATGACTACTTTTTATCTGCAGGTATGTGAAAACGGGCATTTGCGGTCAGATTTCAGAAGAGTGAAGGAAGGCGATACATGTAAACTGTGCGGGGCAAAGCTTACGGACAAGTGTCCGAGATGCGGCGAACTGCTCAAAATATGGTATTATTACGGATCCGTACCGAAGGGACCGAAGCCGGATGCTTCAATGAAGCCTGAAAAATGCGGATCGTGCGGATTTACATTCAAGTGGAAATAAACCTTTCTTCAGGATAACCGGTGCATTGATTCAGATGAAAATCAGAAACTGAATCTGCGCAGCTGCCGGATGAATTACTATGAAACCAGGCTGCGCTTCCCGGAACTGATATATGAACAGAACCGGAATTTAAAGAAGGAACATGGATTTCATTCAGGGTATAAACTTTACTTTGAGCGGTTTGTTCGTTATAATAGTCACAGCAGTGCACATTCGGGCACCGGCATTCAGAAAACATGAGGAGAGAAGAAAAATGAATCCACAGAACAATAATTACAATACAGGCGGATATCGGCCCGGCGGAGAGATACCCGGGAAAAACAAAGCAATTGCTTCACTGGTACTCGGGATAATATCAGTGGTATGCTGGTTTTTCGGCTATTCGGCCATATTATCGGTTATACTCGGCGTGATAGGCGTGATGCTGGCATCGAAATCAAAAGAAGAGGGATATGATGACAACATCCGGACGGCGGGCTTTATATTATCGATAATAGGGGTTGCAGGCGGAGCAGTATGCTTCGCGGCATGCGTTTCATGCACTGCATGTGCGGGACTGCTGAGCATCGGAAGTTCCGGCGCCATGGAAATATAGGCGGCTGCAATGGAGACGCTGACGTTTCTGGGGCGTGAAATTCCTGTATATGGTTTGATAGGAGTATCAGGCATGTGCCTTGCGATGGCATATGCCTTATTTTCTTGCAGAAAATTCGGCCTTGAGAGAGACGATACGGCATATATATTTGTACTCGGTGCACTGGGAGCTGCAGCGGGAGCAAAGGTTCTCTATCTTATTGTATCGGCAGATGAGATTGCGGCGGATATCATGTCGGATGAAATGAGTATGCTGATGATTGTAAACAGGCACATCAGCGGCGGGATGGTGTTTTACGGGGGACTGCTCGGTGCGCTTGCGGCGGCATGGTATACTGCGCGGAGATATGGAAAGGATGCAGCTGATTTTTTCCCGGTGCTTATACCGGGTTTTGCGCTTGCTCACGGCATTGCGAGGATAGGATGCCTGCTGACAGGATGCTGTTATGGTATTGAGGCGGATCTGCCGATCAGCATTACATACCATTCTTCATATGCAGCGCCGAATGGTGTTCCGCTGTTTCCCGTACAGGCAACGGAGGCAGCAGCGGAAATTCTGATTTTTATCGTACTGATAATTGTTTCGAATCATATGCGGAATCCTGCAGAAAACTGCGGAACCGCATCAGACAGAATCACGGTGCTGTGGATATATATTTTCATGTATGCTCCGTTAAGATTCTGTCTTGAATTTCTCCGAGGAGACGAAGCGAGAGGAAGCTTTCTGATGTTTTCCACGTCACAGTGGCTGAGTATTGCGCTCGCTGCCGCCGCTGCCGTGCAGCTTTACATTCACAGACACAGGGTCATTCAGAAAATGCAGAGATAAAGAAACAGCCGGGAGATAACGTATATGCAGCGTGAATGCCGCATGCGGAGAATCCCGTGAGTTCTCATCTGTCCTTCATGAGTCTGTACATTCCTTCTTTAAGTCCGTCTATCGACAGCCTGAACATAGGAAATATCTTCTCTATTTCAATGAATGATTCAGACATCCAGGCAATATTCTCCTCTCGTTCCTGAGGATGCAGCCATATCGAGTGTCTGTATTTTTCCCTGAATCTTTTAAACCATGTGATGCCGTCAGGCGAGGAGTCAAAGCTGCTGCTGTACGGGCTGCCGACAAGCTCATGCATGGCCATATCGGCATCGCCTATGAAAATCACTTTGTATTCACCGGAAATATTTCTGAGCACCCAGTCGGTTTTCACGGTCTGCTGCGTATCAATCGAGGGATCCCTGTACAGGATTTCCTCCGGGCAGTTGTGAAAATAATAGATTTTAAGATCCGAGAAGGTATTCGCCTTATGCAGAGACTGAAACAGCAGGCTGCAGAGCTGTTCATAAGGACGCATAGAACCTCCGGAATCGATTAATATCATTACCTTGAGTCTGTTTTTTCTGGGCGGCTGCATCCTGATGTCGAGTATGCCGCCTCTGCGGCATGTGCTGTCGATTGTTCCGCGTATATCGAGCTCCTCTTCACTGCTTTCGAGCTTGCGGGAGAGCTCCCTGAGCAGCCGGAACGCCATCTGGAACTGCCTTGATTCGATAGTGCAGTCCGTGCGCCAGTCTCTGAATATACGTGTTCCCCGGGCGTGAACAACTGATTTGCCGCCTGCTCCCTGAACAACAGTACCGCTTCCCGATCCGGGACCGGCGCCGATGCCTGCGCTTTTACTGTTCATTACAGGAGCAGAGATACCCGCCTGTACAGCGGAGATTTCCGGAGATATATCATCTGCAGCGAGGCGCAGCTCTGCAGTCTGCAGCATTTTTTCAAGGTCGGGAGACTTCAGACTCATGCAGTCTGATATCTGTTTCAGGATCTCAGGGCTGCGCAGATGTTCAGACAGCTCTTTTCTCAGATCTTCTGATGAAACGTTTTTAAAGTAAAGATAAAACAGCTCCTCAAATCTGTCCAGATCCGATTCGCGCTTTACAAGGAGCGTTCTGGCGAGTATATAAAACCCCTGCAGACTCTGACCGTGCAGACCTTTGTACATCCCATCCATCAGAGCGAGCCAGTCGTGAAGCGATACATTGAGCTTCCCCGCACGGAGAAAAAGAAGAAAATCCAGGAACATTATCTGAGCCCTCCGAGTCCTCTTTTGACTGTATTCATATCTTCATCCTTTTTCAGGAGGAAGCTGAGAAGCGGGAGCTTCTGCTTCAGATTATCGGCGGGTATTCCGCTCAGCTTCAGTGCGCTGATCCAGTCAAGGAGTTCACTCGTGCCCGGTTTCTTGCGAAGATCAAAGTATTCGCGCACATAAAAGAATGCATCAAGCACCTGTTCGATGAGCCTGTCCTCGAGGTCAGGATAATGAGCGAGAATTATTCTGCGCATCAGTTCGCTGTCGGGAAACTCGATGAAGTGAAATGCACATCGGCGCAGGAATGCATCAGGCAGCTCTTTTTCGGCGTTCGAGGTGATTATCACAATCGGCGGATTCTTGGCCCTGATTGTCTCATCTGTTTCAGGTATGTAAAACTCCATGCGGTCGAGCTCCCAGAGCAGATCGTTCGGAAATTCGAGGTCTGCCTTGTCTATTTCATCTATCAGCAGAACGCACTGGCTTTCTGATGTAAAGGCCTCGCCTATCTTGCCGAGTCTTATGTACCTGCTGATGTCATCGACTCCCTCACTGCCGAGCTCACTGTCGTAAAGTCTGCGGACCACGTCGTACTGGTACAGGCCGTCCTGTGCTTTTGTTGTTGACTTGATGCTCCAGATGATGAGGTCCTTTCCGAGAGCCTTGGCAATTGCCTCTGCCAGAGCTGTTTTCCCGGTGCCCGGCTCACCCTTGACGAGCAGAGGCTTATTCATCTGTATGGCGATGTTCATAGTAAGCTTCAGCTCATCGCTGATTATGTAGTCGTCAGTTCCGTTAAACTGATAAAGATTTTCGTTTGTATTTCCAGTTATGTTTTCAATCATTCAGGTAATTCTCCTTTATCCGGTCAGATATTTATTCATATGCAGATTCCGCCGGCGTTTCACCGGCGCAGCATTTTACAAAAAATTGTAACATGGAATTTTGTCTGCGGCAATGGGAAGATGCATAATACATGCTGCAGATATATTTGCGCTCCGCCTATATTCATTAAGTCTTCACTGTGTTTTGCTGTTCTTTTGATTCGATAAATGGTATACTATAGAAACGGCATTTAAAACAAACGGAAAAAGCGGAGGTTTGCGATTGAGACGGAATTTTAATTTTGATTTTACTTTTATGATACTGGTATTGTTTCTGCTGCTGCATTCACTCAAAAGCGGTGCGTTTTCGAATCCGATTGAGTGGCTGATGCATGAGCTGATACTGCTGCCCGGAATAATAGTGGGGCTGTCTTTTCATGAATATGCACATGCGAAGGTCGCATACAAGCTCGGCGATCCCACGCCGAAGATGCAGGGCAGGGTGACGATAAATCCGTTAGCACACATAGACCCGATAGGGCTTGCGGCCCTGCTGTTTGCGGGATTCGGCTGGGGTGTGCCCGTGGAAATCAATCCATACAATTTCAAGCACAGAAGACGTGATGAACTGATGGTGGCTCTGGCGGGAGTCGTGATGAACCTGCTTGTGGCAATAGCGTTTACGATTATTGCAAAGCTGCTCTATCTTTTAGTGCCGTCGCTTCTGTATACAAGTGTGGGCGGTGTTCTCTGGCAGATTATACAGTATGTCATAATGATAAATCTCGTTCTTATGATATTCAACCTGATACCATGCCCGCCTCTTGACGGATTCAACATAATCTCGGAGATTTTCAATATAAAGCATACGGAATTTTACTGGACGCTTTACAGATATGGCAGCTGGATACTGATAGCGCTGATAATATTCAACATAACCGATCTGATAATAACGCCGTGTGTGAACTTTCTCTTCGGTCTGATGTACAGCTTTATAATTTAAAGGAATCGGGCTGCCGGGCTGATATTAACAGCAGCAGCTGGTTCGGAAAGTGTTTTACCGGTCAGAGAATTTTAACAGGATATACCTGATGCCGCAGACGCGTCAGGCTGCAGACAAGGAAATTTCAAATGGGATATTTAGATAAATTAAATGATAAACAGAGAGAAGCGGCTATGTATACTGAAGGGCCGCTCCTTATTTTGGCAGGAGCCGGCAGCGGCAAGACCAGCACCATGACTCACAGAATCGCGTACATGATACTGGAGAAGAACGTGAACCCGTATAATATACTTGCAGTGACCTTTACGAACAAAGCCGCGAAGGAAATGAAGAATCGCGTGGAGGAGCTGATGGGAGGCGGACTGAATGCATGGATAATGACATTTCACTCCGCATGTCTGAGAATTCTCAGAGAAAATGCTGAGATTCTGGGATATAACAGAAACTTTGCCATTTACGATCCGACGGATCAGAAAACCGTAGTGAAAAATATAATAAAGGATCAGGGAATAGACGGCAAACGCTATACACCGTCGTATTTTCTCGGAATAATAAGCAAATGCAAGGAAAACCGTATATCCTGCGGAGAGTATACCAAAGTTTTCGGTGATGATATCAAGGAAAAGACGATAGCCGGGGTTTACAGCAGCTACGAAAAGACGCTCAGACAGAACAATGCGATGGATTTTGATGACCTGCTGCTCAATGCAGTGCTTCTTTTCGAGAAGGATGAGGCGGTGCTGCGCAGATATCAGAACAGGTTCAGATATATAATGGTGGATGAGTATCAGGATACGAACAGGCTGCAGTATACATTCATTAGGATGCTGGCAGAGGCTCACAACAACATATGCGTTGTGGGTGACGATGACCAGTGCATATATCAGTGGAGAGGCGCAGATATCAGAAACATACTCGAGTTTGAGAAGGACTTCAGGGATGCCAGAATCGTAAAGCTCGAGCAGAACTACAGATCAACCTCCAACATACTGGATGCGGCACATTCCGTGATAGAGAAAAACAGAGGAAGAAAAGAGAAAAAGCTGTGGACCGATAATGAAAAAGGAAGCAAGATAGTCTACTACCGGGCTGAGGATGAAAGAGACGAGGCGTATTTCGTAGCCGGTGAAATCAACCGCATGAAATCCGCAGCCGGGGGATACAATGATTTTGCCATACTTTACAGAACAAATGCGCAGTCGCGAACATTTGAGGAAGCGCTTTCGAGGAGAGAAATACCCTACAGGGTTCTCGGAGGGCTGAGATATTATGACAGAAAGGAAATCAAGGATCTGCTCTGCTATCTGAGGCTGATACAGAACCACGCCGACGACCTGGCACTCACAAGAGTGATAAACGAGCCTAAGAGAGGCATCGGCAGCAAGACCATAGAAAAACTCAGAACGCTGGCGGCGGTCAGAAACGAGAGCCTTTTTGACGTCCTCGGCGACAGGGAGGTGATATCTTCACTGTCATCAAGAGTTTCAAAAAACATTGAATCGTTTATGGAGATGATAAATGCATACAGCGGCCAGAAGGAAGATATGAAAATTTCCGATCTGTATGACGGAGTGCTGGTAAAATCGGGATATCTCAAGGCACTGGAGGATCAGAAAACGCTTGAATCCGAGGGGCGTATCGAGAACCTGCTGGAATTCAAGTCGGTAATATATAATTATGAGGAAGAAGAGCCGGACATCACGCTGCCGGAGTTCATGGAAAGAATCGCACTTATCGCAGAAGTCGACAATCACGACGAAAGCGAGGATGCTGTTGTGCTGATGACGATGCACAGCGCCAAGGGGCTTGAGTTCCCGTTTGTATTTATTCCGGGCATGGAGGACGGGCTTTTTCCGGGCTGGAGAGCATTCGACAGAGAGGACGGACTCGAGGAGGAGAGACGTCTGTGCTACGTGGGAATGACCCGTGCGAAGGAACGACTGTGGCTTACGAGCGCAGAACGGAGAACGATATACGGGAAAACCGATTATACGCGGGAATCTCAGTTCCTGCGCGAGCTTGACAAGTCTCTGCTTGAAGGCGATGCGGTATATGAAAAGAAAAAGAAAAAAGAGGGCGGAGTATTTACGGACGGCATAACAGAAAATCAGCCGTTTAAGCCTTTTGATCAGCTCAGATATGCAAAGCAGCAGATAAAAAAGAACGTCAGCGATGTTTCCGAGAGCTTTGCGGAGGGCGACGCGGTCAGCCATCCGAAATTCGGAACAGGTGAAGTGGTTTCATGCAGTGAGAAGGTTGTTGAAGTCAGATTCAAGGATGGAATAAAAAAGCTCGCAGTGGGATTCGCACCGCTGAAAAAGCTGTAAGGCGGGTTTTGCATGAGAACTGCCGCAGCAGGAATGAAATGTGATAAAGAAGGGTGGTTCCTGTCAAGAGAGGAGCTGCTGTGAAAAAGAGGTAAGTTAAATGGAAGATAAGCGGAAACTCATGGAAGAGAGAGTCGCTTTCCTTAATAAAGCTGCAAAGGCTTATTATCAGGAAGATAAAGAGCTGATATCAAACCAGGAATACGACAGGCTGTATGATGAGCTTGAGGCACTGGAAAAAGAGACAGGGATAGTCCTCGCAGGCAGCCCTACGGTGAATGTCGGATATCAGGTTGTGAGCGGACTGCCGAAGGAACGCCATCCGTCACCGATGCTGTCGCTGGATAAGACCAAGGATACGGCGGCTCTGCAGGCATGGCTGGGAGACCGGGAAGGCCTGCTTTCGTGGAAGCTTGACGGACTGACAATAGTACTGACATATGAAGGCGGAAAGCTGCAGAAGGCGGTCACAAGAGGCGATGGCATAACCGGCGAGGTTATTACGGGAAACGCCAGAGTATTTGAGAATATTCCCGTGGAGATACCGGAAAGGGGCACAGTTACGGTCAGAGGTGAGGCTGTTATCAGCTATGCGGATTTTGAGGAAATCAACAGAACGATAGGGGACGCCGATGCGAAGTACAAGAACCCGCGGAATCTCTGCAGCGGCTCAGTGAGACAGCTCAATAATGAGATAACGGCGGGACGTCATGTAAAGTTTTACGCATTTTCGCTTGCTGAGGGGGGCGGCGAGGCGGACTTCAGGCATCAGCAGCTGCAGTGGCTGAAATCCCAGGGCTTTGAAACCGTGGAATATGTAAAGGTCACCTCGGAAGACATAGTATCGGCAGTAGGCGTTTTCGAGGAGAGAATAAAGACATTTGAATTGCCGTCGGACGGACTGGTGCTTATATTCGATGATATCGCATACGGCACATCACTGGGAGCAACGGCGAAATTCCCGCGGGATTCGATAGCCTTCAAATGGAAGGACGAGATGCGTGAGACAAGGCTGCGGGAGGTTTTATGGAATGCATCGCGTACAGGGCTGATAAATCCGATAGCGGTTTTCGACCCCGTGGAGCTTGAGGGTACGACGGTCAGCAGAGCTTCGGTGCATAATCTTAGTATTGTAAAGGAGCTGAAGCTCGGCATTGGCGATGAAATACGAGTTTATAAGGCGAATATGATAATACCGCAGATAGCTGAAAATCTGACCGGCAGCGGAACTGTCTGTCCGCCGGAAAAATGCCCGGTGTGCGCAAGCGCGGCGGAAATAAAGAATGACAACGGTGTTGAGACTGTACATTGCCCGAATGCCGTATGCCCTGCGAAGATGATTAAATCATTCACACATTTTGTGAGCAGAAATGCTCTGAACATAGAGGGCCTTTCGGAGGCAACGCTCGAGAAATTCGTGGATGAGGGAATAGTGAAGGAATTTGCGGATCTGTTTGAGCTGCAGGAGCACAGAGACAGGATTGTTGTGATGGACGGTTTCGGAGAAAAGTCTTTTGAGAATATTGTAAAGGCTGCGGAAAAAGCCGCAGATACCACACCGGCACGTCTGCTGTTCAGTCTGGGAATTCCGAATATAGGGTCTGCAAACGCTAAAATGATAGCGAGAGAATGCGGCGATGACTGGGACAGAATATGCAGTCTGACTGAAGAGGAGCTGACAGCCGTTGACGGAATAGGTGAGGTCATGGCTGAAGCATACGTGAAATTTTTCAGCGACGACGAAAACAGAAAAAAAATCGACAGGCTTATGGAAAAAATCACGCTGAAGCATGAAAACAGCACAGGCGGCAGTGACAGGCTCAAGGGCCTGACATTCGTGATAACCGGAAAGGTGCATCATTTTGAAAACAGAGATGCGGTGAAGGCTGCCGTTGAAGCGGCAGGAGGCAGGACGGCGTCGGCAGTAAGCAGCAAGACGAATTACCTGATAAACAATGATATAACATCGGGATCCTCGAAGAATAAAAAGGCGAGAGAGCTGGGAATTCCGGTAATAACAGAAGAAGAATTTTTGAAGATGACAGAGGAACAATAATATGCTGAAAACAGGAAAATTGGACAGCGATCTGCTGAAAGAACTGGTATTTGACAAAATAACATACAGAAGCGATAACGTGAAGGTAAGACCGGGAATCGGAGAGGACTGTGCAGTAGTGGATTTCGGAGAGTATGAATGCGTGATGTCTACAGATCCGATAACAGCCGCGGTAAATGATATCGGGCGCCTTTGCATACACATAACATGCAACGACATTGCATCCAACGGAATACAGCCGCTGGGCATAATGCTGGCGGTGATGCTTCCGGAGGGAACGACGGAGGAGGACGTGGCGCATATCATGTCGCAGGCGGCCGAAACAGCAGGAAATCTGGGTGTTGAGATAATAGGCGGGCATACGGAGATAACGCCTGCCGTGAAGCAGCCGGTGATAGTTTCGACAGCAATAGGACGGGCGCTTTCCGGACACTCGCAGAGCGGCAATGATATGAACGAGGGCGATTATATCATGATGAGCAAATCTGTCGGTCTTGAGGGAAGCGGCATTATTGCCTGTGACTATGAAAAGCAGCTTGAGGATGTGCTCGGCACAGAGGAAATACAGCACGCGAAATCATTTCTCGACCGTGTGAGTGTGGTAGCGGAGGGCGTCGCTGCAGGCAAAGTGGGCACTCACGGCATGCATGATGTGACTGAAGGCGGTATAATGGGCGCTGTATGGGAAATGTGTCAGATTGCCGGAAAGGGTGCGGAGGTATGGGAGGATGAGATACCGATTGAACCTGAGACGGAGAAAATATGCGCGTATTTCGGCATTAATCCGATGAGGCTGATTTCCAGCGGCTCTATGGTCATCGTAACACCTGAAGATAAGAAGGACGAAATGCTTGCAGCCATGGAGGATGCCGGCGTCAGATGTACAGTGATAGGCAGAATAAGAGATAAGTCCTTCGGAATAATGCAGAGCCGCGAGGGTGTTTTATCCGAGGTTGAGCCGCCGTATGCTGATGAGCTTTACAAGGTAGTGGGCAGACACAGCTGATTCGAACAGACCGTCTGATAATCCGGCAGATTCACTGCATGCGGCAAAATACCCGAAATGTGAAACGCGGGAGAGCCATAGGAATTTCATAATATGCAGTGAAACGCTTGACGCGAGACGATAAAAATAATATAATCATAGAGATAAATTGCCTTATGATGGTTCCGCTTGCTTGGTTTGGGTCCTGCGCAATAGGACACCGTGAACCTTGTCAGGTCCGGAAGGAAGCAGCAATAAGCGGAGGCTCTTATGTGCCGCAGATCAGCCTTCTCCTACGCAAGCGGAGCTTTCAAAGGGCAATTTATTATTTTGCCGGTATTTCCCGGCGGAGAGGAGCAGAACAGTATGTATACAGCACTGTACAGGGCTTATCGTCCGGAAGTGTTCGATGAACTGCTGGGGCAGGAACATATAGTAAAAATACTGAGAAACCAGATAGCGACTGACAGCACAAGTCACGCCTACCTGTTCTGCGGCACCCGAGGCACGGGAAAGACGACCACAGCCAGGATACTGGCGAAGGGTCTGAACTGCACCTCACAGGAAGGGGAAAGACCGTGCGGCAGATGCAGTGCATGCAGGAGCATAAAAGAAGGTACATTCCTCGATGTTATAGAGATAGATGCGGCATCCAACAACGGTGTCGACAACATAAGAGAACTTCGCGAGAGCGTGAAATATCCGCCGGCTGCGGGGCGTAAAAAGGTCTACATAATTGACGAGGTACATATGCTTTCCGCGGGCGCATACAACGCTCTTCTCAAAACGCTTGAAGAACCGCCGGAATATGTGGTTTTCATACTTGCGACCACAGAACCGCAGAAGCTGCCGGCAACTATACTTTCAAGATGTATGAGACTGGATTTCAGAAGAGTGCCGGAAACTGTTCTGATAAAGGGTATGTCGGATATCTGTGCGGCAAGGTCAATAGACGTGTCAGAGGATGCGCTTCGGATTATAGCCGCCAATGCAGACGGATCTGTGCGTGATGGTCTGAGTATACTCGACCAGTGCATTTCAGGAGGAGATAAGACTGTGAATGCCCGGGATGTACTGGAGTTTCTCGGTGCATCCGGAGAGGAGACGTTCACGGAGCTTACAGATCTTGTGAGAAGAGGCAGGACCGCAGATGCGCTCATACTGACAGAGCAGGTGCTTTCAGACGGTAAGGATGTAAGACAGTTCATGCGAGACTGGGTTAATCATTACAGAAATCTCCTGATGACAAAATTCATAAAGAATCCGCAGGATATTATCAATCTTTCCGTGGAGAATATAGAGAGAATAAGACGGCAGAGCGAAAGCATTGATATGGCAGATATAAATCGCGGCATACTGGAGCTTTCCCGAACTATGCGTGAGGCTAAGTGGTCTACGCAGCCGAGGATACTTCTTGAGCTTGCGGTTGTGGAGTTATCCTCGAATCTGAGAAATACAGCGGCCGCGGTCCGCACAGCAGTGCCGGCGGCTCAGGCAGCTTATGTGAATCAGGATATGCTGTCCGGACAGACAGCACCGGCAGACAGGAGAATGCAGTCTGCACAGCCGGTCTCGGGGACTTATGCGGCTCCGTCAGCTGATTCTGAACGACGCAGTCCGTACGGAACAGATCGAAATACGCCGGCGGGAGGTATGTTCCCGGCAGCAGGTGAGCCGGTCAGTGCAGACAGGGAAGAAGCCGCGGAGAAGCCCGGCGAAACGTTTGACCTTGATGCGATATGGAAAGCAGTGTTTGAAGACGGCGAGGCGGCAAAGGGCAGCTTTTACATAATAGGAGTAAACGGACATCTTAAAGAAATCGGTGAGTATGATTTCACTGTTGTGACAGAATCGGAGCATGCAAAGAATCTGGCGGCAAAAAACCGGGATCTGCTCGAGTCACTTATGGAAAAGCATACACACAAGCGCCGCACGATGAATATACTGATGGCAGGCGAGGAGAGCAGGCCTGCAGCAGACAGGACAGCAGAGGATTTAGCCAGAGA
>CAVECM010000009.1:0-37846 GCA_963614095.1 Bacteroidaceae bacterium | reverse complement strand
CGGCTCCCTTTTTTATTTGGATAGGTCTCCCTATTTCTTTGCGGCTGCTGCTGCCTGCTGTGCTGCTACTTCTGCTGCGAAGTCTTCTTCTTTCTTTTCGATTCCTTCGCCTACTTCGAAACGAACTACGTTAACAAGAGCAAGATCCTTGTTTACTGTTCCGAGGTACTGAGCAACTGTCTGCTTACCGTCTTCTGCCTTGACATATGTCTGATCCAGAAGACAGATTTCCTTTAACTGCTTTGAAACACGTCCCTGAACAAGACCCTTGAAAATCTTGTTTTCTGAGATTGAAGCCTTGTCTGCAACTGCAAGCTGAGCAAGCTTAGCCTTCGCATCATCTGAAAGGAAGTTAGGCAGATAATTGAAGTTGAACTTCTTGTCAGCTCTCTTTTCTTCTAATATTGCAGTATCTTCAGCACTCCATACACCGTCTACAGCTTTGTCTAATAAAGCATTTAAGATTGGTTTAGGAAGTGTGAACGGATCGTTCAGTGCACTTTCAAGTGTTATATCATGCATTTTAGCGAGTTCTTCATCTGAAATGTCATTTCTGCTTACATACTGCGGGTTCATTGCAGCAACCTGCATTGCCACGTTAGTCAGAGCAGCTTTAACATCATCTGAAACAGCTGTGTTTCCTGCAACTACAGCGCCGATTCTGCCGCCATGGATATATGAAACAACAGTTTCGCCTGTTACCTTCTCAAATCTTCTGATGCTCAGGTTCTCACCGATAGTAGCGATTTTGTTTGTGAGAACATCTTTAACAGTTCCCTCGTCTCCGTAAGGAAGTGCCATGAATGCATCCATATCTGCAGCATCGTTTTCGAGAGCCATCTTTGCAAGAGTATCTACGAATGTAACGAATTCTTCGTTCTTTGCAACGAAGTCTGTCTCTGAATTTACTTCTACGATAGCTGCTGTCTTTCCGTCAGCGGCAATAGCTGTTCTTACAAGTCCCATTGCAGCGACTCTGCCTGCTTTTTTAGCAGCCTTCGCAAGACCCTTTTCTTTTAAGAGATCAACTGCAGCTTCGATATTACCATCAGTCTCAACTAATGCTTTTTTGCAGTCCATCATGCCTGCGCCTGTCATTTCACGCAGTTCTTTTACCATCTTAGCTGTTACAGCCATGATATTATCCTCCTTGGTTATCTGTTATTATTCAGCATCCTCTGCTTTTTCTTCTGCTACCTCTGCTGCGGATTCTTCTTCAGCAGCTTCAGTTGATCCTGCTTCTTCGCCCTCGTCAAAGCTTTCGCCCTGCTTAGCCTCGATAACAGCGTCAGCCATGCATCCTGCTATCAGCTTGACTGCTCTGATAGCGTCATCGTTTGCAGGAATGATATAGTCAACATCATCAGGGTCACAGTTAGTATCTACGATACCTACAACAGGAATTCCGAGAATTCTTGCTTCTTTTACTGCGATCTTTTCTTTCTTAGGGTCTACTACGAAAATTGCTCCCGGCATACCCTTCATTTCCTTGATTCCGCCTAAGAACTTCTCGAGCTTCTCAAGTTCGAGTCTGAGCTTGATAACTTCTTTCTTTGAAAGTTTCTCAAAAGTTCCGTCCTCTTCCATAGCCTTGATATCATAAAGTCTCTTGATTCTTCCGGAAATAGTCTTGTAGTTTGTGAGCATTCCGCCTAACCATCTCTGGTTTACATAGTACATGTCGCATCTCTTTGCTTCATCATAGATAGCTGCCTGAGCCTGTTTCTTTGTTCCTACGAAAAGAATCGGTTTGCCGCTTGCTGCAACGTCCTTCATGAAATTGTATGCTTCATCTATTTTCTTTACAGTCTTCTGCAGATCTATGATATAGATTCCGTTTCTTTCTGTAAAGATGTACGGAGCCATCTTAGGGTTCCATCTTCTAGTCTGGTGTCCGAAGTGAACACCTGCTTCGAGTAACTGTTTCATTGAAATTACTGACATTTTGTATCTCCTCTCGGTTTTTCCTTCCACTGCAGATGCATACCGGGAACAACCTCTGTAAATGTCCGTTAAACCATAAAAGGCACCGGTTCCCGTGGTTCTGCTGTGTGCAGACTATAAAAAACAAGCGGTCTCTGTTAAAATGAGACCAGCTATTATTTTACTACATAATTTATGGAATTACAATCTTTTTCGGCATTTTTACACATATTTTATGTTTCATAAATGATAATGTCTTTTTCGGCGTTTTTACGCATATTTTCTGCCGTTCCTGCACGCGCACATGCTTTCTTCTGCTGTATTTCTCCATTTCCTTTTCAACCCGGTGAAATGTATCCCTCCCCATGCAGATGCATTTGTTGCTTTCCAGGTAAACCTTATTATCGCCCAGCACAACCACCTTATCCTTGTTGATAACATAGCTTCTGTGGCAATGCATGAAGCGATGATCCAGAAACTTCATCACGTCAGTGAATTTCCCGTAAAACTCAATGCATCCGTTCTGTGCAGCAAGCATCTCTTCGCTGCGGCATGAATCTGCCAGGTAGACCTTTATTCTGCGCAGATCTTTTTCCATATAAAGTATATCGTTCATCTTCAGCAGATAAATGCCGCACGCTTTTTTTATTACAAATCTGTTCAAAACAAAATCCCCTTTCTCATGCAGTTATTTATGATGTTTGAATCATAAGCCCGTGTTTTGCTCCTGATTCTGACGTCACAATATAATCTTCACATAAAAAGGGGATATATTCTACTATCAATATGCGGCATTTTGTTCGTTTTCTGAACATTTGCCTTCATGATGCATCTGTTTCGGACCCGGGCTCCGGGTTTTCGTCCGATTCCGAATCTGCAGCTTTCGTCCGATTCCGAACCTGCGGAGTATCTATTCCTCTGCAGCTTCTCTGTAGGTAATAAGGTCCTCTGCGATTTCATTTGCTGCTATTGACACAGGTTTTTCAACGTCTGCCTCCGTGAGCTTAGGCATTCCGTCTATGATATCCCTTGCTCTCTTGGCAGCGAGTATCACCAGAGTGTATCTGCTGTCAACTTTTGTTCTTATTTTGTTAATCGATGGATATAACATTATAACTCCTCCTTATACCTTCTTATTATACTGTCGGCTTCACTGTCGTTTATTCTGCACTGCTCTGCGGTGATTATCGCTCTGACGCGTTCAATGGCGGTCTTCAGATCTCCGTTTATCACTCTGTAATCATATCTGCCTATAAGCGATATTTCCTGCAAAGCCGTCCCGAGTCTTCTTGCCATGGTTTCTTCTGTCTCCGAGCCTCTGCCTTCTATTCGTTTTCTGAGTTCCTCGAGCGAAGGCGGCAGTATGAATATGAGAATTCCGTCCGGATATGACTTCTTAACCTGAAGTGCACCCTGAACATCTATCTCAAGTATCACATCTGTTCCCTCATCGAGCCACTGTATGACATTTTTTTTAGGCGTGCCGTAAAAGTTGCCGTATACATTCGCATATTCAAGGAATCCATCCTCTTCAATCAGAGCCTCAAATGCCGCCTTATCCACAAAATGATAATGTACTTTGTCTATCTCGCCTTCCCGCGGCGATCTGGTTGTCATGGAAACCGATATTCTGATATTGTTTCCTGAATCCAGCACTTCTCTGCAGATTGATCCTTTGCCGGCACCCGAAGGTCCTGAAATCACAAACAGCTTGCCTTTTGTCATGTGTACGCTCCTAAAAAATCCTCAGTTTCTGTCTTGTTCTGAACAGATATTATACCACTTTTCAGGCGGTTCTTCAAGGATAATATTTCCTGTATTCCTGTCGATATCTTTTCTGTATTTTCCTGCCTGCTGCACATAATCGATATTCTGCGCCCGCAGCGGCTGTTATTCGATATTCTGAACCTGTTCTCTGATTTTCTCGATTTCACTCTTCGTCTCCAGCATCAGTGCCGTGATTTCCATATCATTTGCCTTCGAGCCGATTGTGTTCGCCTCCCTGTTCATTTCCTGAACGAGGAAATCAAGCTTCTTGCCGACCGGACTGTTTTCCTCATTGAGGATTTTCCTGAGCTGAATCATGTGGCTGTCCAGTCTGACGAGCTCCTCCGTGATATTGGATTTATCTGCAAACACCGCAGCCTCCATCAGTATTCTGTCCTCCGGCACCTCAACGACGCCGTCTGTCAGCTCCTTTATTCTGGTGCAGAGCTTTTCGACATAATCCTCGACAACGTGCGGTGCGCGTTTTTCTATATCTCTGACAATGCCTCTTATCATTTCACCCCGCATAAGCAGATCCTCCTTGAGTTTTTCACCCTCCAGAGTGCGCATTTCATCCAGTCGCTCCGCTGCTGCCGAAACCGCTTCAAGCAGTTCCTTCTCTACCTCTTCTTCATCCTCAACCTCCGGCACTGCCTTGAGTACATCCGGCATAGACGCAATAAGCCTGATATCGATATCGCCCGAGATGCCGCATGTGCTTTTCAGCTCCTCGAGATTATCAATATACTGTTTCGCTATAGGCATATTGAGCTTTACAGTCATATCTCCCTCTGCAATATTTTCCACCATTATGGAAATCTCCGCCTTGCCGCGTTTTATTTTCTGCTTTGCGGCGGCCTTTATTTTTTCCTCCGCAAATGAATACCGTTTCGGCATTTTGACATTCACGTCGGCATACCTGTGATTCACAGTCTTGATTTCCGCCGTTATGCTTCTCTTCTCATCTGAATATTCTCCGCGCCCGAACCCGGTCATACTTTTTATCATTTTTTACCCCGTTCCTTTTCTTTCTGTGATATTATAATTCAGTATATCATGAAATCGACAAGGAGGGAACAACTATGTCTTTTGACGGCGTTGCGACATATGCAGCTGTAAAAGAATTCAGCGATAAGCTCTGCATGGGCAAAATCGAAAAAATATATCAGCCTCAGCCCGAGCAGCTTTTATTCATAATACATACCAGACAGGGAAAGCAGCGGCTTTTCATATCCTCGGCAGGCAATCACTCTGCCGCATATCTTGTGGACAAAACCCCCGAAAACCCGGTGAATCCGCCGGTTTTCTGCATGGTGCTCAGAAAACATCTGAATGCCGCCAGGATAACCGAAATCCGGCAGCATGAAAATGACAGAATCATCGAGATTCTTATGGAAACAGTCAATGAACTGGGGTTTTCGGTAAACAAGAAACTGATAATCGAGATAATGGGCAAGCACAGCAATGTGCTGCTGACAGACATGACAAGCGGAAAGATAATCGACAGCATCAAGCATGTATCTATAGATGTCAACCGGGCCAGACAGATACTTCCCGGCAAAATGTATGAATATCCGCCCGCTCAGGAAAAAAAGCCGTTTCTGGAGATCACCGAGGATGATATGCAGAGGCTCACATACGGTCAGTCACAGCCGGAGCGCAGCATCCTTGCGGGCATACAGGGAATATCTCCCGCACTTGCTGAAACAATCGCAGCTGCCGGAGCCTCGGGCACTGTAAACTCCGGTCCGGATACTGCGGATTCATGCACCTCAGGCAGCAGCAAATCATCAGATACTGCCGGAAGCCCGGCTGCTGATGCGCATGCATGCTATGCGAAGCTCCGCGAAATAATCGATTCAATCGACGACGGCAGCATGACACCGGTCGTTTATACAGATAACCGCGGTAAACCTGTGGATTTTCATGTGACAGCCCTTACCGTACTTGAAAATTCATGCTCACGGCTTGATTTTGATACATTCAGTGAAGCAGCCGGCTATTTTTTCAGTCACAGGGAAACATCCAACACGATAAAGCAGCGTTCCAATGATCTGATGCGCATTATCAGAAACCATCTCGATAAGCTTAAGCTCAAGACGCAGAGACTCCGCGAGGATCTTTACAAGGCCGAAAACTCAGAGAAATACAGACTTTACGCTGAACTTCTGATGGCAAACCTGCATATTCCCAAGCCGGGTGACAAATCAGTCGATGTTATCAGCTACTACGACGGCAGCACGGTAAAAATCCCGCTGGATCCTAAATATTCGCCTGCGAAAAACGCGCAGAATTTTTACAAGAAATACGGCAAATCAAAGACCGCTGTGAAGGAGAAAAAAATACAGCTTGAGGAGGTCTCCGGCGAAATCGAATATCTTGAATCCGTCGCCTCATATCTTGAGCGCACAAAATCGATTGAAGAGATTGACCTGCTCAGACAGGAGCTGACAGATTCAGGCTATATACGCTTCAGAAAAAACAGACGTGAGCAGCCCGGAAAAAGCAGACCTAAACCGTACAGCTATACAATCTCATCCGGAAAAACGGTGCTTGTAGGGCGAAACAATAAAGAAAACGACTGGCTGACGACGAAAAAAGCCTCATCCTCAGATATGTGGTTTCACACAAAGGATATACCCGGATCACACACTGTGCTGCTTCTCGGCGGAGAGGAGCCCTCAGAGCAGGACCTTTTTGAGACTGCTTCAATCGCTGCATTTCACAGCAAGGGTTCGGAGTCAGAAAATGTTCCGGTTGATTATACGAAAATCAGATACGTAAAAAAGCCCGGCGGAGCGAAACCCGGAATGGTTATTTTCACTCACAACCGGACCCTGTATGTGAATCCGAGGGTACCTGAAACTGTCTGATGCATTCCGGATGTCTGATGCATTCCGGAAAGTGCAGGCAGATTTCTCCGGGCCCGAAACGCTTCAGAATATGCGACGTTTCAGAATATGCGCCCGCAGACGTTCGGACGTCCCGGTGTTCTATAGTTTCTGAGACCAGCTGACCATTTTCTCTATCACTTCATCGCCTGTGCTGGTTTCGCTGCCGTTGTGGATTTCGTGGAAGAGGCCCTCCCATTCTATATATTCAATGGAGTCCCCTCTTTCCCGCAGTCTTTCGGCGATGCGTCTGCTGCCGTTCACATCACATATGCGGTCTTCACTGCCATGCATGAGCAGCGTCGGTATTTCTGCTGCACGCATATTATCCTCTGCTGTGCCGTTCTCAAATCCGAGACCGATATCAAAGCCTTCAACGGCACATAATGCCGATATCCTGTTGTGCACCATCGGATTATCCTTGAATGGCTTCACCTTTTCCGGATTTCCCAGATTTTTTTCATTTATATCAGAGCCTATGGTAAGCGACGGTGCGATTACTGAAACCAGCTTCACAGCCTTGTAAAGCAGCGGCGGTACCGGACGCACGAGTCTTACCCAGGGAGCTGAGATGATATATCCTGCCGGAATACCGTTGAATTCCCCTCTTGCCCTGTAATCAAGCATTATATTGCCGCCCATGCTGTGGCCGTACAGAACAAGCGGAATGCCGGGATACCGGGACTGTGCATACTTCACAAGTTCACTCACATCATCCAGAACATTTTTTCTCGGTGCGCAGTCACCGCGTTTGCCCAGAGATTCGCCGTGTCCTCTGAGATCGAGCGCACAGACTGCCATGTTTTTTTCGCGGAAGGCCTCCGCAACTCTGTCGTATCTGCCTCCGTATTCTCCGATACCATGTACTATGCATATCACCTTGTCCGGATTTTCCAGCGGCCACGAATAGCCTCTGATGATTCCCTTTTCAAGATTTCTTAAAACAAATTTCTCGTACATATTTTCCTCCTGTTTCCCGAAGCATCATTCGCTTTTCATAATGTGTATTATGTCTCTTCTTTCTTCAGTCATTTACTGGAATATTACAATATATTACATGTCTGTTACATTCCCGGCAACTTTTGCTTGCATTCCGTGCGTGTTTTGCATAAACTCTAAATACACTCCCGCAAGACCCGCGATGAAGATGCAGATAGTTTCCATTCTCTGCAGAAAGGAGGACGCACTATGAAAAAGTCTTGTACATTATGCGGCTGCTTTTACGGCGACCTGCTGACTTTTAAAGCCGGCCACGTATGCGAAGACTGTCTTCAGCAGCTGAAAACTGATTTTCAGGTTGACAGTCAGGTGCGATCCGCGGACTAATCAGGTACCGGGTCTTATCTTCTTCGTTTCGTCTTGCCTGAGTTCGTGCGGCCGTGGTTTCTGCTTCCGGATTTTCCGCCTGCAGAGCCGCGGCCGGCGGAGTTTTTCCTGTTAGAAGTCCTGCCGGCGGATTCCCGGCTGTCATGCTTTCGGCCGGCGGAGTTTCTGCGTTTTTCTGCAGCTATGCGTTTTCGTGTCTTCGGTTTCATTACAGAATACCCGAAACGCCCTGTATCCTTCTCGGGAAGCACATAATAGTGCCCGTGGCTGTAAGCGGTAAGACCGGCTTTCTCGAGGCACAGACGATTGTTTTCATCCATCAGATCCTCATCGACCGAAACACTGACGATTTCCGCAATGAACATATCGTGCGTGTGATATTCCTTTTTTTCTATTACCCTGCACTCCAGATTTACCGGAGACTCTTCTATTGACGGACATTTCACTTTGCGGCTTTCTGCCGCGGTAAGCTTCATATCTCTGAATTTGTCCGTATCTCGCCCCGATCTGACGCCGCAGTAATCTGCTGCAAACGTCAGCTTCTCAGTAGTCAGGTTTATCACAAATTCTCCTGTTTTTTCTATGATATCATGTGAATACCTGGATTTTCTCACCGATACATATGTTATCGGCGGATCTGTATTTATTATGCCTGTCCATGCTATCGTGATTATGTTTGACTCTGTCCCGTCACCGCACGAAACCATGACCGCCGGTACCGGATTAAGCATGGTTCCCGGTTTGAATTCTATTTTTGCCATATATGCTTTTTTTCTCCCTGTGCTCAGAGCTTAATTTGTGCCCGGAGCTTAATTCATCTGATTCTGCTTAAATATGTGCCTGCAGGCCTTATATGCAAATGCTCAGTATTCTCATCTGCGGAGCTTTGCAAGAACCGCCTCGAAATCCTGCGGCAGAGGACTGCTGAATTCCATGTACTCCCCCGTCACCGGATGAACGAAGCCCAGAACGCCGGCATGAAGCATCTGGCGCTTTGCACCATACTTATTCTTCGCAGGCCCGTAAAGAGCGTCTCCCAGCAGCGGGTGTCTGATGTGCGACATATGCACCCTGATCTGATGTGTCCTCCCCGTCTCAAGCACGGCTTCAATCAGTGTAAAGCCTCCGAATCTCTCCAGAACTCTGTAGTGCGTGACTGCATTCTTCGAGTTCGCATATACCACCGCATTACGGAGTCTGTTTCCCGGATCTCTGCCTATCGGCGCATCTACAGTCCCTTCATCTTCCTTTATATTACTGTAAACAATCGCTCTGTATTTTCTTGTTATGGAATGCTCCGCAAGCTGACTCGAAAGCGCTGCATGAGCTCTGTCAGTCTTTGCCACCATGAGAAGACCGCTCGTATCCTTGTCTATTCTGTGTACAATACCCGGGCGGATTACTCCGTTAATCGAGGAAAGTGCATCGCCGCAGTGATACATCAGCGCATTTACAAGTGTTCCGGTATAATTGCCGGGTGCCGGATGGACGACCATTCCCGCCGGTTTATCGACAACAAGAAGCTCATCATCCTCATAAACGATATCGAGCGGTATATTTTCGGCTGCGACTTCAAGGCGTTCCGGCTCGGGTACAGTTATCTCCACTGTCTCTCCGGCAGCCGCCTTATGCTTTTTTTCAGTGCAGATGCTGCCGCCGGCAGAAACATGCCCGTTTTCGAAAAGCTTCTGAATAAAGCTTCTCGAATATTCCGGAATCGCTCCCGCCAGAACTGCATCGAGCCTTTTCCCGCTCATTTCTTCTGTAATATTGATTTCTATTTTTCTGATTTCCTGTGCTTCTTCCCGGCTATCTCTGCTGTCAATCATCTGCGTCCTCTCTTTTCTTCCAGAAAGATAACATCCAGAAGCAGCAGACCGCATCCGATACAGATAAATACATCAGCGACATTGAATACCGGAAAATCAATAAACGGTATGAATCTGCAGTCGAACATATCCACAACATACCCTCTGACTATCCTGTCAGCCAGATTCCCTATGCCGCCTCCGCATATAAATGCCAGTGCAGTCAGCATCACAGTGCTCCATTTTCTGCGCTTTATCCACATCAGAACAAGTCCGGCTGCAAGAACCACTGCCGGAATTACTGTCAGAATCACCCACTGCTGTTCCCACATACTGAATGCAGCTCCCCGGTTCTGAACATATGTCAGATGAAATATGTTTTCCAGCACCGGTATAGACTGCCCCGTATACATACTGCTCATTACCATATGCTTGACTATCTGATCCAGAACAATTATGGCTGCTGCCGCAAATAAATAAACCATATATAAAAAACGGGGCGATGGTCGCCCCTCCTCCTTTAATATTTCTGATTCTTAACATTTCTCAGTGTTTCCTGAGCCGCAGGCTGTCTTCGGATTGCCTGATATCTTGTGGTTTCCGCAAGTGTCTGAACAGGCGTTTTAACAGGTGCCGGATTCAGCATTTCAGGCAGATCGTCAAAATCATCTATTCCGAGTTCCGGGAATATCTCTCCGCTCAGTGATTCGAACCGCTCCAGCTCGGACTGAAGAAGCTGCTTGTATTTTGAACGGAAATCAATAAATCTGTTTTTTATAGCCTGACTTTCTTCTGCTATTCTGTCAGCATTGTCTCTTGCTTCCTTCTGAATAAGCTGAGCATCGAGCTCTGCATTTTTCAGAAGTATGTCCGCACGCTTTTCCGCACTCGCCGAAATATCGGACATGAGCGCCTTTGCAGCTTCAAGAGTTTCAACGACAGTACCCTCCGATGACCTGTATCTCTCGATTTCCTCAACAAGTCTGCTGTTTTCGTCCTTTACTTCCCGGAGTTCATTAAGAAGCTGTTCCAGATCTACAGTTATCTCATCAAGGAACTGATTCACTTCATCTTCCTTGTATCCTCTTACTGCTCTTCCGAATTCTTTTTCCTGAATGTCTATAGGTCTGATCATTTTTTCCTCCTACTTCCACGGATTCATATTGTCTTCATTTTCTCCGATAAAGCTGTACGGCTTGTTTTCTCCGTCGGCAAAAATAGAGACGTTTTCCGGTGCAAATACAAAAATACTGTTTGCGACCTTCTGAACACTGCCGTTAAGCGCATATGTCGCTCCGCCGAGAAAATCAAAAATCTTTCTTGCAGTATCGGCATCCAGCTTTTCAAGATTAACGATTATCGGTTTTCTGCTTTTGAGGCTGTCGACCAGCTTTGAACACTCTTCATATCCCTTCGGTTCAATGACCATGAGCTTGAATGTACTCGTTATTGCTTTAACAGTACGATTCTGCATGGAAACCACATTGTCACTGCTGCTGCCGCTGCCGTATCTCGGCTGCGAGGTAAGCGGCTGACGTGTCTCCACTGTCTTGCGGTCATAATCGTATTCTTCATCATCATCCATATCAAAATCCTCGTCGTATTCTTCTTCTATTCCAACGAGATCCTTAAATTTATCAATAACTTTCATGGTCGCTACCTCCTAAATATTACTGTGATTTTCTTATTTAAAAACCGCTCTCAAAACAGCTCTTCCCGAATAATTGTTCCTGCAATTCCTTTAAATATTATCACTTTAAATATTGCCGTAATCTCTTTCTCCGAAAATCGCACTTCCCACTCTTACGAGATTTGATCCCGCCTCTATCGCTACAGGAAAATCATGAGACATTCCCATTGACAGATATTTAAAATCAAGGTTCGGATGACTTATTGCACCGAACTGATCATACTGCTTCCTGACACTTTCAAAATATATTTTGATATCCTCCGGATTTTCCGCATACGGTGCTATGCACATGAGACCTCTGATTCTTATGTTTTCACAGTTGTCAAGTATCTGCTTTATCAGAGCCTCTGTCTCATCCGTGGAAATACCGAATTTGCTTTCCTCCTGTGCGGAATTGACCTGAAGAAGTATATCCATTGTTATTCCTGCCGCTGCCGCACGTTTGTTTATCTCCGCAGCCAGCTTGTAAGAGTCCACTGAATGAATCATCGCCACCTTGTCAATGATATATTTTACCTTGTTTGTCTGCAGATGTCCGATCATATGCCATCTGACAGGCTTTATATCATCGTACTTGTCCATTATTTCCTGAACCTTGTTTTCGCCGATATCAGTTACTCCCGCATCGATAGCTATGTTTATTTCTTCCGGTGTTCTGGTTTTGCTGACAGCCACCAGCAGTATATCCTCCGGATTTCTTCCGCAGTTTTCTGCAGATTCACGTATCTGCCCTCTGACACTTTCAAGATTTGCTCTTATGTCTTCCATTACTGATCATTCTCCTTATCTTTCTGCAGCACGCCCGACGGATGCTTCAGCACTTCATCATATACATCTACCGTATATACCTGATTTCCATCGTCATCATAGAATGTCGAAGCCGCCAGTACCGATCTTTTCCCGTCGCTGGAAATTATTTTTACTCTTGTAAAGATATATGCACCGTTTTTATTCTTGACATACACGCCTTTGTTTCCGTCTTTTTCAACGATACACTTGTTGTAAACTATAAGGCCCTCGTTATCGCTTGTCACTATGGACATTTCCTCAGCTCTGCTCTCGCAGAAGGCTTCATAGTACACGTCCAGATAAAAAATCACCTTGTAGTCGCTGCCGTCTTTCTTGACACTGTATACAGTCGCATCCACATTACCCTCCGGAAGCTCAAGTGTTACTTCTCTTCCCTCGGAATATGATTCGACAGCATCCTTGTCCACCCAGCAGAGTACGTACCATTTGTCATCCGCTGAAATCTTATATACAGGCTCACCCTTTATCACCGAATCACGCTCCAGTGAAACCGAGTCGTACGAAAAGCTCTCGACTTTATTTCGCTTTATCTTGTTCATATTTTCGATTGAAAAATACTCCTCGTACCCGTCCATCGTGAGGCTGAACACCCCGCTGATCGGAGCCTCGTATTCTTCTGAAAGTCCTTCGAAGCCTTTGAGTCTGTCTGTATATTTGCTGAATCTTGAGTCCTTGGTGCCTTTTTCCCCCGGATCCACGGAAACAACCGTGTGGCCTTTTTTAACCGCGGTTCCCTTGCTTACCAGATACTGTACACTTCCGGACTCCGGCGCAATGCCGATGTATTCATCTTTTATAAAATAGCCCGTCGTTTCATATGATACCTTCAATGTACCTGTTTCAAGAATCTGTGTGGTTTCAAAAATATCTGTAACTCTAGGTAAAACTTCAACAATTATAAAAAATATAAGCAATGCAGCTATATAAATGGTTATTGCTTTTTTTGTCTTTCTGTTCAGTTTCTGTTTCATTATTTCATTCTACACCAAAGGTTTGCCGCTTGCAATGCGCTATATCTCTGTTTCGATTATTTCTTCCAGTATTTTTTTCTCTTCCTTTGAAAGTTCCCTGTTTTCGTTCACGTACTTTTCAAAAAGATCCGGTCTTCGCTGTTTTGTGAGCTTCAGCGATTCCCTGAATTTCCAGAGTGATATCAGCTTGTGATTCCCGCTTACCAGCACCTCCGGAACCTGAAGACCCCTGTATTCTCTCGGCTTCGTATACTGAGGATGCTCCAGCAGCCCGGAATACACCGACTCGTCGAGTGCCGAATTTTCATTTCCCAGCACACCCGGAATCAGACGTGCCACGGAATCGATGAGAACCATCGCCGGCAGCTCTCCGCCGGTCAGCACATAATCTCCTATCGATACCTCTTCTATTCCCCAGTAATCCAGCACTCTCTGATCCATTCCTTCATAATGTCCGCACAGAATCACAAACTCATCGAGCACAGAGAACTCACGGATCATATCTTCATCAAGAATCTTCCCTCTTGGCGACATATAAATCACTCTTTTGCGTCCGGCCTCCACCGATTCCAGTGCTCCGAAAACAGGGTCGGCCATCATGACCATACCCCCGCCTCCGCCAAACGGGTAGTCATCCGCCTTGTTGTGTTTGTCATTGCTGAAATCACGTATATCCGTAAGCCTTATGTCAACAAGTCCGCTTTCCGCTGCTCTTCCCAGAATGCTGCTTTCCGTCACCGGCGTGAACATCTCCGGAAAAAGCGTCAGTACATCTATTTTCATTTTTCTCTCTCCCGCCTTCTTTTTCTCCCGAAATTTCCCGTAGCCTGCCCTGCCTTCTCTGCAGTCCGTTCCTGAGCCTGACAGTTCCGGATTTTCAAACCTCTTTAAAAATCCGGCGCTGCTTCCGGACCTGCGGAACTTTTCTAAAGATCCAGCATTCCTTCCAGCAGTCTTACGGTTATATTTCTTTTTTCTGCATCTATATTCAAAACGAACTGATCGACTTTCGGTATCAAAAGCTTCTTTCCGTTTTCTCTTTCAACTTCAAATATGTTCTGTGCTGTATTCTGCAGCACATTGCTTACATGCCCCAGAACAGTGCCGTCCTCTTCCGTGACACTCATTCCTATCAGATCTCTTATGTAAAACTGCCCCTCGGGAAGCTCCGGAAGATCGTCCTCCGTTATATACAGCTCTTTCCCCTTCAGTGCCTCGGCAGCGTTTCTGTCATCTGTTCCGGCAAGCTTCAGTATCACCATGTTTTTCTGCGGTCTGACATTTTCTATTGCCGTGAGCCTGTCCTCGACATACATAGCCTCTGTGGTCTCGTATATATCTATGCTGTCAGAATAGTTATATACCTTCACTTCACCCTTCAGCCCGACTGCATTTACAATTTTTCCGATTTTGATTTTTTCCATATAATCTCACCATAAAACACAGGCACATATATTACATGAATACATGTGCCCTTTTCTGTCTCTATTGAACTATTTCAACCACTACTCTCTTGTTAGCTTTTGTAGCCGCTGCTTTTACGACAGTACGAATAGCCTTTGCAATCCTGCCCTGCTTTCCGATAACCTTCCCCATATCATCGGGTGCTACCTTGAGCTGTATGACTGTAGTGCCATTGGCCTGTGACTCAGAAACCTCAACAGATTCCGGATGTTCAACCAGCGACTTTGCAATTGCACTAACCAATTCTGTCATCTGCTTCACCACTTTCTATAAAATGCCTGTCTTTTTGAAGAGCGATTTTACAGTTTCTGTAGGCTGTGCTCCGTTACCTAACCATTTCTTGGCTTTTTCTTCATCGATTTTGATGTCTGCAGGCTCAGTCATCGGATTGTAGTATCCGATTTCTTCGATAAACTTTCCGTCTCTCGGTGCTCTTATGTCAGCTACAACCACACGATAGAAAGGCTTTTTGTGAGCTCCCATTCTCTTAAGTCTGATTTTTACCATTTTTATTTCCTCCTAAATTCATGACTTTTATAATTTATTCCACGGGGAACTAAAATCCCCTGAACATTCTGTTCATCCTGCCGGCTCCGCCTTTGCCCGTGAAGCTTTTCATCATTTTTTTCGCATCATTGTAGCGCTTCACAAGCTGATTGATTTTTGAAACCGGCTGTCCGCATCCGGCTGCAATTCTTCTTCTGCGGCTCGCGTTGAGAATCGACGGATCCTCTCTCTCTTCTTTCGTCATGGACTGTATTATAGCCTCCATCTGCATGAACTCTTTTTCACTCTTTGCCATATCGATGCTGTTTCTGGCATTGCTGTTTATTCCGGGTATCATGTCGATAATCTTTGCTATGCCGCCCATTTTCTTAATCTGTCCCATCTGCTCGAGGAAGTCCTCAAGCGTGAACTTGTTTTTCCTGATTTTCTTTTCAAGCTCAGCAGCCTTCTGCTCATCATAGTCTTCCTGTGCTTTTTCTATCAGAGAAAGCATATCGCCCATGCCCAGGATTCTGCTCGCCATTCTGTCCGGATGGAAAGGCTCAAGTGCATCGAGTTTTTCTCCCATACCAACGAACTTAATCGGTTTTCCCGTGACTTTTTTCGCGGAAAGCGCAGCACCGCCTCTGGAGTCACCGTCCATCTTCGTCATGATGATTCCGTCTATGCCAAGCTTCTCGTTGAAGCCCTCAGCCGCATTCACGGCATCCTGACCTGTGAGCGCATCGACTACCAGCAGTATTTCATGCGGTTTCACGGCTTTCTTTATTGTAACGAGCTCATCCATCAGAGCTTCATCTATCTGCAGTCGTCCGGCTGTATCGACAATAAGCACATTGCATCCGAGACGTTCAGCTTCTTTCATTGCCGCCAGCGCGATTTTCTCCGGCTCCCTGCTTTCACGCATCGTGAACACCGGCGTATCTGCCGATTTGCCGACAACCTCCAGCTGATCGATAGCCGCCGGTCTGTATATATCACATGCGCAGAGCATAGGCTTCTTGCCGTTTTTCTTGAGATAATTCGCCAGCTTTCCGCATGTCGTTGTCTTACCTGTACCCTGAAGACCTACCATCAGATAAACGGTAAATCCTTTAGGTGAATATGTGAGCTTGCTGTTGGTCCCGCCCATGAGCTCGGTAAGCTCTTCGTTTACTATTTTTATTACCTGCTGCGCCGGTGTAAGGCTCGCCATCACTTCCTCGCCGAGAGATTTTTCCTTGACGCTTGCGACGAATTCCTTGACTACCTTGAAGTTTACATCCGCTTCAAGCAGTGCCAGCTTGACCTCACGCATCGCAGTATTGATATCGGATTCCGTAAGGCTTCCTTTTCCCTTGAGTCCCTTGAAAACTCCCTGCAGTTTTTCCGATAATCCTTCAAATGCCATAGGATCATTCCTCCAACTCATCTATTATATGTCTGACTTTTTTCAAATCTTCCGAGGCTTTTTCCGCACTGCCGTCACCGCCGTTTTCAAGCAGCTCTATGGTTTTGTCTATCATGATGTCAATCTGTCTCACAGCATCGCTGCTTCTGCGGAATTTTGCCACGAGCCCGAGCTTTTCTTCATATTCGCTCAAAGCACGCTCTGCATTTTTCAATGCATCATGCACGCCCTGCCTGCTTATTCCGAACTCCTCTGCAATCTCAGCCAGCGACAGATTCTCCTCATGATAGAGCTCCATAACCTGACCCTGACGCTTCGAAAGCAGCTGTCCGTAAAAATCATACAGCAGACTGGCCTGCGTAATTTCATCTATTTTCATGGTTTCCACCTTTTACACTTGTAAAAGTATAACGCAGCCTCACAGAAGTGTCAAGCTTTTTTTCTTTACACCCGAATTCACTCCGAATGGCGGCGGCTTTTGATTTTTTCCATGACATCCTCTCTGGCCTCCTCTAATTTCTGACGGCTTTTTTCCATGCGCTGCTCAAAGTAGCGTTCCAGATGCTCATGAAGCGGTCTGTCAGTCTTAAACGCGAGCAGGAATCTGCTTTTCTCTTTCATCTCAAGGCGCTGCGTTCTCAGGAAATGCTTCAGCTCCTCATACTTCACAACAATATCGTTTTCTGCCGCAAATCTGCGGATTTTCACCGAAATCTGCAGCGTGTATCCGAGGTCAACCGCAAACACTCCGAAAAACATTCCTATGAAAAACGAGAATGTCAGATGATGCGACAGCCATTCCACCCAGTTTTCCACGCGATTGTTCAGTGTAAAAAAATAGACAGTTCCGAGTGCACCCCATATCAGCGTGAACTTCAGGCATATCACGCCCTTTACATTAAACCTCTCACTGCTGTAGTCCCACAGCTTCACATTCATGCCCCTGACAAATATCAGACCGGCTATATACTCAATCACTGTCATTATCACCGCCATCACGGCAAATATGATAAGGATATTCAGATAAATCATATCTGTCATCATCAGTTCAATCAGCCGCGACACCTCATACATTCCCCAGAGACCGAATCCGTACAGCGGAAGATACGGCCCGGTGAGAAAACCCGGATTAATCCACACTCTTTCCGGATTGTTCACAGAAATAAACCTTCTGAAGAAAAGCTCCATGCACCATCCCAGGCAGCTTCCGATAAAAAACAGAAACGCAAAAATAAGAAAATAATTCACGATAAAATTCTCCTGTTCTGTAAATATTCTCCGCTTGGCAATATCATTATCCTGCAGATTTACATCTCCTGCAGATGCACCCGTTCGTCATAATCTCCTGCTCTGCCGGCATAAACCGGCAAAAAAAAATACAAACTGCAGTTTTCAGGTTGCTTCTGCAACATACATACTGTTATTATTATATTAAAATCCGGATATAAAAGCAAATAAACAAAGGAGATTACATAAATGAAAAGAAAAATAATACATATCGATGAAGAAAAATGCAATGGCTGCGGACTCTGTGCAGACGCCTGCCACGAGGGCGCTATCGGAATGGTGAACGGAAAGGCAAAGCTGCTCCGCGATGACTACTGTGACGGTCTGGGTGACTGTCTGCCTGTCTGTCCGACTGATGCGATTACTTTTGTGGAGCGTGAAGCGGATGCTTATGATGAGGAAGCTGTAAAAGCGCACCTGCAGCAGAAGCAGGCGCACAGTCACGGCGGCTGTCTTTCCCAGGCTTTTAACGGGCTTCTGAAAAAAGATGCTCCCAAGGCTCAGGAGGATACTGCCGGCGAAATCGCAAGCAGACTCACGCACTGGCCGGTACAGATAAAGCTGGCACCTGTGAATGCACCGTATTTTCAGGATGCAGACCTTCTGATAGCTGCGGACTGCACTGCATATGCATACGGCGATTTTCACAGGAAATTCATGAATGAAAAAATCACTCTGATAGGCTGTCCGAAGCTCGACATGATCGATTACTCCGAAAAGCTCACACAGATTCTTGCTGCCAATGATATAAAGAGTGTAACTGTTGCCAGGATGGAGGTTCCGTGCTGCGGCGGTCTTGAATTCGCAGTCCGACAGTCAATTGCCTCCTCGGGGAAGGACATCCCGCTTGAAGTCGTTACAATCGGCACCGACGGAAGTATCCGTGCCCGCGGATAAAAAAGGGCATAACACTTATTCCGGAGAGCACAGCACCTCTGCGGCGGGCCGCCCGGCTGTGAATCTGACAGAACTGTATATCTGACCGGATTAATCAGATAATAAATCCAAAGACCAATTTAACATTGTTTTTTACAGAAAAACCGATATAATGAGTATATCGGTTTTTACTTATCACAATTGTAAAGGATGTATAAAATGGTTCAATTCACAACAATATTCGGTGCCCTTATTCTGGGTTTTGTAGGTTATATTTTAGGAAAAAAGATCACATCGAACAAGAAAAAGTCCGTGGCAATCGGCATCATCGTATTTGTCGTGCTGCTTTTCGTAAAGCTGGTAATACTGGCATAGCAGCATTGAAGCAGTCAATATGAGCCGGATTCCGATGTACGGCACCGTCCTTTGCTGTACTGCAGTTCTTTAACGGAATACAGGCAGGCACTCTGCGGAAGCGACAGTCTGATTCCGTATTCATGATGAAGAAGATATACAAAAGCAGCCGTTTTTTCAGGCTGCTTTTTTTATTCAGAAGCAGTTTCACTGTTTCCGTCTTCTTTCACAGGTCTTATTTCACATATGCACTTCACATATGCATTTCATGTACAGTCCCTAAAATTCCTGCGAGCCGTAAAAGGCTTCCGCCGACTGCGGGAACAGTATATATGCCAGCAGTATTTCTTCCGTAGGTGCCTTGTCTCCGAGCTCTTTCTTTTTATTGAAGTATTCAGGACTCAGCAAATCTGCAGGTCTGCAGGATATCGGCTCTTCATTTCCGAGCACCTTCTTCTGTACTGATTTATTGAAAGGCCGTATCGTCCTGCCGTACTCTCCCTTAAGAATAGCTTTTGTCTGCTTGCTTACCATTTTGTAACGTTCACCGGTCATGACATTGAACACTGCCTGAGTTCCGACTATCTGCGATGACGGCGTTACAAGCGGCGGCTCTCCCAGATCCTCACGAACCCTCGGAACCTCCTTCAGCACTTCAGAAAATTTTTCTTCCATATTCTGTTCTTTCAGCTGCGAATACAGATTCGACAGCATGCCGCCGGGAACCTGATATCTGAGTGTCTCTGTGTCGACATCCATCATTTTGATATCAATCATGCCCTTCTGCTCGGCATATCTTCTGAACTCTCTGAAATACTCAGTAGCCTTTGTCATGGCGCTTTCGTTGAGCTCAACATTAATGCCTGCCGCATCCAGAGTCTTGAACATCACTTCAGTCGCAGGCTGACTTGTGCCCATTGCAAGAGGCGAAAGCGCCGTATCAATCCCGTCGCATCCCGCATCGATTGCCTTGAGATATGTCATGGGAGCTACTCCGCTGGTGCAGTGCGAATGCAGCTGTATCGGCACCTGAACCGTGCGCTTCAGCATCTTTATCAGCCTTTCCGCTTCATAAGGCATCAGCAGCCCTGCCATATCCTTGATGCATATTGAATCCGCACCCATTTCCTCAAAATCCTTGGCAAGCCTTTTCCAGTATTTCAGCGTATATTTTTTTCCTACTGTATACGACATGGCCATCTGCACATGTGCACCTTCCTGCTTCGCCGCATTGACTGATCTTTCGAGGTTTCTCGTGTCGTTGAGCGCATCGAAAATACGGAAAATATCTATTCCGTTATCCACAGATTTACGGATGAATGCATCTACGACATCATCCGGATAATGATTGTATCCGAGAAGGTTCTGCCCCCTCAGCAGCATCTGAAGCTTAGTCTTGCGGAATCTTCTTCGCAGCAGCCTGAGTCTTTCCCACGGGTCTTCGTTGAGATATCGCATGCATACGTCAAAGGTCGCGCCTCCCCAGCACTCCACGGAGTCGTAGCCGATTTCATCCAGCACCGATGCTATCGGCAGCATGTCTGAAGTCCTCATTCTTGTTGCCATCAGTGACTGATGCGCATCTCTGAGAATTGTTTCTGTAAATTTCACTTTACCTTTATTCATAAAAATCATATGGTTTCTCCTCTTATCTTCGGCCATATTACCTTTATTATACAGGTAATTAAATTATTCAGCCCTTGATTCGCCTCAATAAGTTTACTAAATTTCGCTCATATTTGCAACTGACATTGTCACAGATATGCAGTTTTCGTATCTCTGAGCGCATTTACTGCACATTTTTCCCGATATCCGCATGCAAAGCGCGTCCGTTCGCCTGCCGACTTACTGCAGCGCTCTCATTTGCTGAAAGCTGTATCAACTGCCCGGGATATCTGCCGGGCAGCTCTGTACTCCGGGATTCCTGCCGGCTGCTCAGGATTCGCCCTGTCCCTCAAGATGTATCCTGATTACCTCCAGAAACTTATCCCCGTATCTTTCTGCCTTGGCCTCTCCGACACCCTTTACATCCAGCAGCTCGTCCCTTGTTCGCGGTGCATATATGCACATTTCCTCAAGCGTTGCATCTGTGAAAATCACATACGCCGGAACACTGTTTGTTCTGGCCAGCTGCAGGCGCAGTTTTTTCAGCTTAGCAAGCAGCGCTTCATCCATGCTCCCGCCGGCTGCTGCATGCTTCGCAGATGCTCTGCCCGGTCTGCTCTGTATCACTGCATATTCTTTTGCGATTTCAGTCTCCACCTTAACCTTGCCTCTGAGCAGATCCGCAGAACGTTCCGTCAGCCGGAGCACCGGATATTTATCACCCTCGGATTTCAGATATCCGTCACTTATCAGAGCCTCAATCATGTGTCTTAATTTCTTTACCGGTGTATCAGCGAGCAGTCCGTATGTCGAAAGTCTGTCCAGTCCTGCCGCCAGAACCCGCTGATTGTTCATTCCCCGCAGCACATCAGATATCATCGTGATGCCGTATCTTTCCCTGCAGCGGTAAACACACGAAAGAATCATCTGTGCGGGAATCGTAAAATCGACCTTTTCGAATTCCGTGAGGCAGTTCGAACAGTTTCCGCAGTAATGCGGCGCTTTTTCACCGAAATACTCTCGTATGAATTCACGCAGGCAGTCCCTTGTTGTACAGAAGAACACCATCTGCTTCAGGCGTTCATAATCCTTTTCCTTCACTGCCTCCATGTCTTCTTCGCTCAGCTCATCGTTAGGCGCAGGATTTTCTATAAAAAACTTTATCGTATGAACGTCAGCCGGCGAATAAAAAAGTATGCAGTCAGCCCTGCTGCCGTCGCGTCCTGCTCTGCCCGCCTCCTGATAATAGCTCTCGATGTTCTTCGGCATGCTGTAATGTATGACAAACGCAACATCCGATTTGTCAATGCCCATTCCGAATGCATTAGTCGCAGTCATTATCTTCTTTCTGTCGTATATGAAATCGTCCTGGTTCGCGATTCTCTCTTCATCGGAAAGACCTGCGTGATACCTCGTCGCTTCATATCCCTTTGAATTCAGCAGATCACATATATGCTCGACATCCTTTCTGCTCGTGCAGTAGATTATCCCGCTCTGATCTCTGCGGCCCGCAAGAGTTTTCAGCAGCTGCCGTTCTTTATTGTCCGGGCGTATGACTGTAAACGACAGGTTCGGGCGGTCAAAGCTCGTTGTTATGCAGAACGGCTCATTCAGCTGCAGCAGTGCGGTTATATCGTTTTTTACATCGGGCGTTGCAGTTGCTGTAAAGGCTCCGATTACGGGTCTTTCCGGCAGCTCCTGCACAAACTCTGCGATTCTCAGATAGCTCGGTCTGAAATCCTGCCCCCACTGCGATATGCAGTGCGCTTCATCCACCGCAACAAACGACAGCTCCGCCTCACGGCATATTTCCGCAAAGTGCTCTGACTGCAGTCTTTCCGGTGCGGCATATACTATTTTGTATCTGCCCCGCCTCATATTGTAAATCGTGCGGCTGTACTCCTCTGCGGTCAGTGAACTGTTGATATATGCGGCCGGTATATTCATCTGGAGTAGTGCGCTGACCTGATCCTTCATCAGTGAAATCAGCGGAGAAATAACAAGCGTCATGCCGCTTTTCATAAGTGCCGGTATCTGATAGCACACTGATTTGCCCGCTCCCGTCGGCATTATGCAGACAACATCTTTTCCGTCCATGATATTATCTATTATCTCCGCCTGTCCCTCCTTGAAATCATCATACCCGTAATACGATTTCAGTACACGATATTTCTGTGCCCGGTCTTCATACGACGGACTGCCGGCGGCATCAGGTCTGCCGTTATATGCCGTTCTTATGTCTGATGCACGGCCGCTGCCGGGAATCATATCTTTTTCAGTCTGGTTTGCGTTCATATATTATCAGTATCTTTCCCTGTGTATTTTGTCTGCCAGCTCTGCGGTAAGCTTCTGTACATCATACGGTTCGGGATGTGAATCAGGCATTCCCAGTGAAAGCATCGCCTCCAGAGCATAGTTTTCCGGGAATCCCAGCAGCTTTCTGAGATACTCCTCTGTCGTTTCTCCCGCCTGGCCGGATGCCGCATCAGGTTCGGCTGCCATCCTGAGTCTTCCCTGTATCCAGCAGCTGCCGAGCCCCAGCCAGTCAGCCATAAGATGCATGTTTGACATTACCGCGGAGCAGTCCTCTACCCATACATCGATTTTTTCTGTGTCAGCGATTACGACTACAGCCGCATCCGCACCCTTCAGCATAGCAGCACCGTGAGTTCTGGCAAGCGCCATTTTTTCCAGAGTATCCTTATCTCTCACCACGATAAACTCCCACGGTCTGCGAGCCTTTGCAGATGCCGACAGCATTCCCGCCTGCAGTACCTTTTCTATCTTTTCATCTTCTATATGCTCGCCCGTATATTTCCTGACACTGCGGCGATTTCTCATTATTTCAAGTAAATCCATGTTTTTTCCTCTCTTCTGCGGCATTCTGCTCAGACTTCCCGCCGGAACTTCTGCCTTAATATATTTAATGCCTGTTTTTCCCGCAGCCTGCAGCAGGCACTCTGCGGATAATTTCTGTATTTCCTATTTTACTATCTGCGCAGGCAAAAAGCAAAATTTTCAGTTCCGTACGGATACAGCGCCTTGAATGCCTGTTTCCCCGATAAATACCTCTCTGCAGTATTCAGCAGTACAATTCCGCTGCGGCAGTCTTTTCACGCGGCGGTTTTACGGTTGTACAAAGCACAGCTTTATGTTAAAATAAATGCGCGTAGAGTAGGTATTGTGCGTAAAGTGTCATAAGATGGGATGTTGCTTATGAACGAAAGCTTTGCTGCGGTGCAATACCGCGTCCGCTACTACACCAAGGAATTCAGTTAAACATCTGTACCTAGTGAAGCTTCGGTCCCTTTAGTGTAGTTAATCTGCGACTATTGAGGAAAGGAGTTTTTTTATGTCAAGCAAATCAAACACAGCCGGACTGGTCATTATGGCTTTTCTTATCGCACTTGAAATAATCCTGACCAGATTCTGTTCCATTAACACACCGATACTTCGCATAGGATTCGGGTTTCTCCCCGTGGCTATGATGGGAATATTGTTCGGACCGCTCCGTGCGGGAATCGGATACGCTGTCGGCGATATTCTGGGGATGCTCATTTTCCCTTCCGGAGCATATTTTCCGGGATTCACACTCACGGCATTTCTTACCGGGCTTGTATTCGGGATTTTCCTCCACAGAGGAGAAATCACATGGAAAAAAGTTCTGCCAGCCAGCCTGATAATTGCTGCCGGTCTCAACCTGTTTCTCGACACTGTATGGCTTTCCATACTTATGGGCGACGGATTCATAGCATTGCTGCCGGCACGCATACTCAAGTGTGCGGTAATGCTTCCGATTCAGCTGATTCTGATTCCGCTGGTATGGAATCGTATTATCTCGAAAATACCCTTTATAAAAAGCACTCCTGCACAATAAACTGTGCTGATGCCCTTTGCTTTGATTGAAACAGAAACAAATTCCGGAGCATAAGCTCCGCGGCATATAAAAACAGCTGCTTTTCAGAAGACCGGTTCTGATATACAGCTGTTTTTTTATCGTTTATTATGATGTAAATACCTGCAGGTATTTACCGTATCTGTGCTTTTTCCGGATTTGTTCCTCCGGCTTGTTTCATTTCAGGCTGAACTTATCTTTTCTCAAAGCGTTAAGCACGTTTCTGAGCTTATCTTTTACCTGAAGCGTTGAGCACGTTTCTGAGCTTGTGCTGCACCATTCTCTTGATAGCGTCTCTTGCAGGTCCGAGGTACTTTCTCGGGTCGAAATCTTCCGGATGCTCTACGAAATGCTTTCTGATTTCTGCTGTCATAGCAAGTCTCAGGTCTGTGTCAATATTAACCTTGCAGATACCGTCCTTTGTGGCAGTCCTGATCATATCCTCTGGAACTCCCTGCGCGCCCGGAATATTTCCGCCGAATTCATTGCATTTTGACACGAATTCAGGGAGAACTGTCGATGCTCCGTGAAGTACGAGAGGCGTATCCGGAATCAGCTTGTGTATCTCTCTGAGTCTGTCAAAATCGAGATACGGTTCGCCCTTGAACTTATATGCACCGTGGCTGGTACCGATAGCGATTGCAAGAGAATCAACTCCCGTTTTTTCAACAAACTCGGCTGCCTCCTCAGGATCTGTGAATGTAGCATTTCTGGCATCTACATTAATATTATCCTCGATTCCTGCGAGCTTTCCGAGCTCAGCTTCTACTGACACACCCTTGCTGTGTGCGTATTCCACAACTTCCTTTGTGATGCGGATGTTTTCTTCAAACGGATGCTTCGATCCGTCAATCATTACAGACGTAAAGCCGTCATCCACGCACTTCCTGCATATTTCAAAATCCTCACCATGATCGAGATGAAGAGCTATATCAAGACCTGTATCCATTATAGCCGCTTCAACAAGCTTGATGAGATATGCAGGCTTTGCATATTTTCTCGCACCTGCGGAAACCTGCAGGATAAGAGGTGCCTCTTCTTCCTTTGCAGCCTCGACTATACCCTGGATGATTTCCATATTGTTGACATTGAATGCACCGACTGCATAATCCTGAGTCAATGCTTTTTCAAACATCTCTTTGGTTGTAACTAAAGCCATGATTGCCTCCTTATTATATAAATAGGTTTACTCTGTGATGATATCTAAGATCTCTTCCTGCAGAGAGCTTATCGGTATTTCATATGTACCGGCCTTTATTGCCGATTCTTTTTCGGAGCTGACCACGTATTCCTCGAATTCCGATGACGATGCTATGAGACCTGCGTCGTAAAGCTTCTGTGCCACATCAGCTGCTGTATCCGCATCCTCGATAGTCACGGATATTGTCTCTGAGTCCTCCGCATCCTGCTCCTCTTCTGTCTGAGTTACTGCCGCGGTTTCCGTCGCCGCTGCCTCCTTCGCGAGCTTTTCCGGATAATCCATGATGACTCCGATTCTCGTATATATTATAAATGCAGCAGCCGCCACTATCAGCAGCACGATTATTATATCATTCTTATTATATAAAAAATCCTTTAACTTTTTCATCCATATACTCCTCAAATAATAAATCTGCAGGCAAGGAGAGCTTTTGAAACAATTCATCCTTCTTAAGTTTTCTCTGCCGTTCTTCTTTTGTCCGTTAAATATGCAGCCGTAATTACTGCCTGCTGCCGCATACACATATACTTTAACATATTTCATGTTCTTTCTCAAATCCTAAGCATATGATTTTAATGAAAATTTCTTCACAGTGTGACAGACGCGTAAAAAAGTGAGACACAAATGGCTCAGAATCGGGCGCCCGGATAACGGGCGGGCGCACTGCGCACAGCGGGCGCCCGCCGGCGTGCACACCTGAAAAGCTCACAAAATGACATTATACATAAGTTTTTCATATCTCCGGATTGCAGCAGTTTCAGCATATGCAGCGATTACGTGCGGCTTTGCATGAAAATTTCCGTACGTGCGGCACAGAATATGGCACGGAGCTTGCTTTTAATATCGGTGAAGCATCAAAGACGAGTAACCATCGCGTACTTGTACTTATACAGAGATGTTTCAGAGGAAATAATGATTCATTTTATTTGGGAGGTGTAATGATGAAAGAGTATATGCCTTATGGAGAGGAACAGCCGTATATCAAGGCCGGCCCGTTCAAACTTCGTTTTCCATTCATCCACTATCGTTTTGAAATCGCAGACTACATACAGGGTCTGCTGATGTGCGCCGTATGTCTGGGTGCAATCCCGCTTCTCCAGGAAAACCTGGGAATGCCTTTTGAGGTTGCACTGGCTATCGTAATACTTAACGGATTTCTTTATACATGGCACACATTCTTAGGTGATCCGGTTGTTCCGGGATGGATAACCCCGGCAATACCGCTTCTGGTAGCGTACTGCCTCACATTCCCTGAAGGACAGTCCAGAATGCAGGCACTGTGTGCATTTGAAATCACACTCGGAATATTTTCTATCATACTCGGCGTTACAGGTATTGCAGGAAAGCTTGTAAATCTTATCCCGCCTGCCATCAAGTCCGGCGTTATCCTCGGAGCAGGAATATCAGCCATATACATGATATTCAACGATGAGAACAAATTCGCAGCAATGCCTTATACTACAACAATCTGTCTGATAATCGCATTTTACCTGCTGTTTTCAAACGGATTCAAACGACTCAGCACAAAAAACAAATTCTTTGAAACTATTGCCAACCTGGGAATCCTCCCTGCAGTGCTCATCGCAGTTATCGTTGCTCCGCTCGTAGGAGAGACAGCATTCCCTACTATTGAATGGGGATTCTCACATCCTGATTTCGCAGCACTGTGGACTGACTGGGTACCATGGGGAAACCTCGGATGGCCAAGCATCAAGATGTTCATAAGTGCCATCCCGACAGTACTTGCAATTTACATTGTACTCTTCGGCGATGTAGTACAGAGCAAATCCCTCGTACATGATGCAGATATCACAAGGCCTGATGAAAAAATAGATTACAACCCTAACAGAGCCCATCTTATCTTCGGTATCAGAAATACTATCATGGGCGTTATCGGACCTGATGTAACAATGTGCGGACCGCTCTGGGCAGCAATGCAGGTAGTTGTATGCGAAAGATACAAAAAAGGCAAGAAGAGCATGGGATCGCTGTTCGGCGGAGCTGCATGCTTCAGATACGGTACATTCACCGGTTACTGGCTCATGCCGATTGTATCACTGGTTGAACCGATTCTGTCGGTAGCTCTCTCACTCACACTCGTAGTACAGGGCTTCGTAAGCGTCCGTATAGGAGTACAGCAGGCAAAGAGCTTCAAGGATCTCGGTATTGCAGGTGTCATCGCAGGTGTTCTTGTAATCAAAGGCTCCGCATGGGGACTTGCGGTAGGTATACTCGCATGCCTGCTCTGCTACGGAAAAGATTTCTTCAAGGGCGACACAACATTCGGTCACCTCTGGTCTCCGGAAGTTGAGGCACTGATTGACGAAGAAAGCACGCTCGACGATGAAGAAACACCGGCAGAAACTGCTGAAGCAAAAGCATAAAAAAACACAAACCTTTCAATATAAATAACTGTGAGGCAGCTGACACAGCATTTCTGAACTTACGGTGAGAAATTAACAGCTCATAACTGACTAAGCCTCATAACAAACCAACTATCAACATAATTTAAGAAAAACGGAGTTTCCCCGGATGATGGAAAGCTCCGTTTTTCTTATGTATATACCGCTTTTCTTATACATTTACAACTGAGGTTCGGCATCATTCATCTGTCTTCCGCTTTCAGTTCATCCCGTGTTCATTCCTCGGTTATTTCATATTTCTGTATTTTCCTGTGCAGCGATCTTCGGCTTATGCCGAGCGCCAGTGCAGTCTTTGTCTTATTGCCGCCGTGCTCCGCAAGCGCCTTTATTATCACTTCTCTTTCGCGGTCGTCAATCGCGCTGCTGAGCGAATCATTCATGTGAGTGCCGCCGGAGCACGCACTGCTTCCGTTCATGCCGCCTGTATTTCCATGGCCGCCGTTTCCCGGTTCTGTACTGCTGTCCGAACCGTTAATGCCCTTGCCCGTAATCCCTGTATTTTCTGCAGCACCGGCGTCTTTGCTTTCAGGCACATACGAAATTATTTCAGGCGGAAGGCAGTCCGGTTCTATGATATTGCCCTCAGTTATCACCACGCAGCGCTCAACTATATTCTCAAGCTCTCTGATGTTCCCCGGCCAGTTGTAATCCTTCAGGTATTTCATAGTCCCCGGACTCATGGTTTTCACCGCACCGCCCGAAATGCCCGCTGAGGATTTCAGAAAGGTATTTACCAGATGCTCTATATCCTCTTTTCTCTCGCGCAGAGGCGGAAGCTGGATAGGCACCACATTAAGCCTGTAATAAAGGTCTTCCCGGAATTCGCCTCTGCTGACAGCCTCCTTGAGATTCCTGTTTGTCGCCGCGATGATGCGGACATTCACCGAAACAGACCTGACGCCGCCCAGACGCTCGAATGTCTTCTCCTGCAGCACACGCAGCAGCTTTACCTGCAGCTGCGGAGATATATCCCCTATTTCATCAAGAAAAACAGTACCTCCGTCCGCTATCTCAAACCGTCCCGGCTTTGACGATGCCGCACCCGTAAAAGCGCCTTTTTCATATCCGAAAAGCTCGCTTTCCAGGAGATTATCCGGAATAGCTCCGCAGTTTACCTTTATCATCGGCTTGTCGCTGCGCCTGCTCCACTGATGTATAGCCGTGGATATGACTTCTTTTCCCGTGCCTGTTTCACCGAGTATCAGCACAGTCGCGTCAGATGCCGCGACTTTTTTTGCCAGATGATAAACATCCTGCATCAGCGGACTGCTGCTTACTGTCTTTGATTCATCAGTCACTTCAAGATTATAATTAAAGTCATCATCGTTTTCTGATGCGAGCAGTATTTTACGCACCGTAGTGACAATTTCCTTCAGGTCAAAAGGCTTAGTTATATAATCCTGTGCCCCGCTCCTTATGGCATCGATTGCAGTTTCCGTCGTCGCAAATGCCGTGATGAGAATAAATCCCACGCCGGGCTCTTCTTCCTTGACCTTATGCAGAAACTCTATGCCCGACATCTCCGGCATCTTGATATCGCTTATTATCAGATCTATGCTGTTTTTATGAAAAATCTCCAGTCCCTCTCTGCCATTGCAGGCCGTAAGTACCGAAAACCCTTCTTTTTCAAGTATTTTGCATATCAGCTGCCGCACATTCTGTTCATCGTCAACTACCAGTATCGTCTTGCTTTTCATTCCTGCTCCTCCTCTTCATCTTCAGTAACCGCCGGCAGCATTATCGTGAATTTTGTCATTTCACCTTCGATGCTTTCGACTTCTATAATGCCGTGGTGAGCCTTGATTGTGCGCAGTGCGATAGGGAGTCCAAGGCCCGTGCCCGTATCCTTTGTAGTAAAGAACGGATCAAATATTTTCTCAGAAATCTCCGGTGGTATGCCCTTCCCTGTATCGCCGACCGATGCACATACCATGTTTCTGTTTTTATCAAATGTTGTTTCCAGCCTGATGCTGCCGCCCTCCGGCATAGCCTGTACTGCATTGAGCATCATATTTATGAATACCGATTCCAGCATTTCTCTGTCAACCATCACACAAGGTGTTTCTGCAAAATCGCACTTCACAGTAATTCCCTCGCTCATGTCCCTGCTTGTAAGATCCACCACATACTGCATGATATTTTCAATATGCAGCTTTTCGGTTTCAGGCGAGCGCGGGCGCGCATAATTCAGAAGCCGGTTGAGCATATTCGTCAGCCTGTCTGTCTCATGCATGATTATATCCAGCTCATCGAATGTCATACCCTTTTCATCCAGCATCATTTCAAGATACTGGGTATTGCCTCTTATGCTTGTCAGAGGATTCTTGATTTCATGCGCCATGCTTGCCGCTATTTCACCGAGAGCCTCCATAGTCTTGACTCTTTCCGCACTTTCCTCAAAGCTGTGAATATCCTTTATCTTCCTGAATACGCATATAGCTCCGATTACCTCGCCTTTGAGACCGAACAGGATATTTATGCTGTACTCTACAGGTATTTTCTCACCGGAAAGGCTGCTTATCTCTGTTATCGTCTTCAGCTGCAGTGAGCCGCGGCTGAGGCACCGCTTCATTTCTGAAATCAGTTTCTTTATCTGCGGCGGTGTAGGATTGCTGATGCTGATCCCGATAATATCGTCATGACTGATGCCTGTTATTTCCTCCGCCGTCTCATTGAATGTGGTTATCTCTCCTATGTTGTTTATGCTTATCACACCTGTCGGAAGACTGCTGTATGTTTCATCCACATATGCCATGATTTCCTGCATTGAAACAGCCTCCGCAGATTTGTCAAGCACCTGCTGCATTGTATCCTTGAGCTTGTTGAGCATCTTGTTGAACGAGCCGGCGATTTCGGCAAGCTCGCCTCCCTCGGACACCTGTATCCCCCGGCTTATGTCCCCTTCTGCGATTCTTTCCGCGTCGTCCGCCAGGCGCCTTACCGGAGCCTTTATCTCAAACGATATTTTCTTGCCGATCGGCCAGAGGATAAAAATGATTACTATGAGACCTATAATGATACTGGTTTTGATGTTGGTAACCACCTTCATAAAATCTGAATCAGCCTCTTCCGCACACAGGAACCATCCCGACTGTGAGGTATTTACAGGGGTCAGTGCGGACATATAGTATTTTTCGTTCTTGTAAATCTTCTGCACGCTGCATTTCCCGGAAAAATCAAAATCATACGGAACCTCATCGTCACTGCAGCCCACCATCGTTCCGTCAGCTCTGACAAAGAAATAACTGCATGAAATACTGCTGCTTCCGTCAAAATCCAGCATCGCTGCATCAGGATTTCCTGCCTGAGCCAGGTCATCCGAAACAGCTGCTGCAGCTGTCAGCGCCTTGTCGCGCATATCATCCTGTTTTATTTCGTCAACGGCGTGATCCATTGCAAACACGGTCATGTATCCTGCGATTACGACCAGGCATACCGCAAGGGTAAGAAGAAAAAACATGGTTTTTGTCTGAATTGATCTGAACATGAGGTCCTCCCGACTCTGTGCAGCACTTCGATCAAACAGTATATATCCTGCCGCATTTTCCGGACCTGCCGGCATATTCCTTTACTGCGGCCGGCGCATTCAGAATAATCAATGCTGCGCTGTATATATAAAACCGAAAAGTGCATTCAGATGTTTTTTTCATTTTATACTGTCGTACCGTAAATTACAATTCAAAATTTATTTGTGATAATTGGCACAAAAAATTGTACTTGTATGAGGACTTGTTGTATAATCATAGTCATGGTGAAATTAATAATTACTGAAAACGAAGCAGATCAGAGACTTGACCGTTTCCTCAGGAAATACTTCAGAAAAGCGACACTGGGATTCATTTACAAGCTGATCCGAAAAGACGTGAAGCTCAACGGCAGGCGTGCCGGAGAAGACACAATGCTGCGCCGGGGAGACGAACTGACAATTTACATACCCGAAGAAAAAGCAGCTGAGCTGTCGGCCGACACCCGCAGGAAAACCTCAAAACGACAGTTCAGAATCGCATATGAGGATGATAATATCCTGATAGCCGATAAGCCGTGGGGGCTTCTTACCCACGGTGATTCTCACGAAAAAAAGAACACTCTTGTCAACCAGGTGTGCGGATATCTGCAGGACAACGGAGAATACAATCCGTCCAGAGAAAGGAGCTTTACTCCCGCACCCGTGAACCGGCTTGACAGAAACACTACCGGTCTTGTTATTTTCGGAAAGAACGCAGCTGCTCTGCGGGCTCTGACAAAATCGATAAGAGAACGTGATAATATAGAAAAATATTATCTTACGATTGTATGCGGCGAACTTAAGGAACCGCTTTTTCTGGACGACAGTCTCAGACGTGATACAGACAGGAATATATCCGAGATAAGCCGTGACGGAGACGGCAAATCAGCTTTCACATATGTGAAGCCGATAGCTGCCGGGAAAAAATTCTCACTCGTCGAGGTCAGGATATTCACGGGCAGAACGCATCAGATAAGAACGCACCTGGCACATGCGGGTTTTCCGCTTGCCGGCGACAGCAAATACGGTGACCCTGCCGTAAACAGGCGTCTGAAAAAAGAAGGCATAACCACACAGCTGCTGCATGCGTGCAGACTGGAATTCAAAGGCTGCATCGAGGGACTTGAATATCTCGAAGGCAAAAGAGCCGAGGCCTCACCGCCGCCTGATTTCCGCAGAGCGCAGAAGCTCCTGATTCCGGACACAAATTCGCGCTGACAGCGATTTTCTCACCGGGCATAATGAGCAATGCAGCCGATTACGAATTGTATACACCGGCTCATGACGAACACAGCAGCCTGCTGCTGACAGCAGGCACAGGAATGTGCAGAAGAGCAGTTTTACATAACTTAACAGAAAGAGAACGAAAGGACAAAATATGAACCCAGCATCACCTTATGGAAGAAGACGCAGATCACCATACGCAGTTGCGATAGTACTGGCAATCATCATGTTTATTCTGGTTGCACCGGAGGTAAACGAGGGAAATGCGATGTCGCCAACCATTGACAACGGTCAGGTTCTGGTTGTAAGCAAGACCTCATACTCTGCAAAGCGCGGCACACCGGACAGAGATCAGGTTGTCATTCTTGAAAAAACCGCAGCTCAGGACGTTTCCGAGGACAATATCATAGCCCGCGTAGCCGGTCTTCCCGGTGAAACTGTCAGAATAAAAAACGGCAAGGTTTACATTGACGGCGAAGAATATGTGACAGAAAACGGCATCAGCGGCGCGGACGGTGATATGAAAGTCAAGCTGAAGGAAAATGAAGTTTTCCTGCTCTGTGACAACAGAGACGAGGATATCGACAGCCGCAATGAAAAGCTGGGACCCGTGGATATGAAGCTTATAAAGGGCAACGTACTTTTCTGCGTATGGCCGCTCTCGAGCTTCGGCGGCATAGACTAGGAGGAACTGACCGGAATGAAGGAATTTATAAAAGACGTAATAATTGCGCTGATTATAGTGCTTGCTGTCACTTTTGTAATCAAGCCGACGATAGTAAAGGAAAGCTCTATGGAGCCTACGCTTTATGAAAACAACTACCTGTTTGTAAACAAGCTGGCTTATGTCGCAAAGGATCATCCTGAATACGGGGATATCATCATCTTCAATTCGGATATCAGCAAAGATGACGGCAGCGGCAAAAAGATACTGATAAAGCGTGTCATCGCAGTGGAAAACGATGTGATAACGATTCAGAACGGCAGTGTTTACAGAAACGGTGAACTGCTCGACGAATCATACACGATGGATGGATACACTGTCGGCGATATCACAGACTATGTGGTTCCCGAGAATCAGGTCTTCGTCATGGGGGACAACAGAGCTGTCAGCCTCGACAGCAGATCCTCCGAGGTGGGCACTGTTGATGAGGATGATATTATAGGAAAAGCTTTTTTCAGACTTTATCCGTTCAGCGAAATAGGACTGCTGAAGTAGCACCGTCCGAAGATAAAAATATATGAGACAAAGCGCCCTTTACATAAAAGAAAGGATGATGTGATATGAAAGTCGCTGCAAACAACAAAAAAGCACGGCACGATTATTTTATTGAAGAAACATATGAAGCGGGAATTTCTCTCACCGGCACTGAAATAAAATCAGTCCGCCAGGGCAAGGTCAGCATCAAGGAAAGCTATGCGAAAATCGAAAATGAGGAAATGATTCTCTATGGCATGAACATCAGTCCGTATGAACAGGGCAACCGCTTCAACACCGATCCGGTCAGACCGCGCAAGCTGCTGCTTCATAAACGCGAAATACGCAAACTTATCGGATATACTACACTAAAGGGCTTGACTTTAGTACCGCTGAGGATGTACATTAATGATAGAGGACTTGCTAAAGTGGAAATTGCAGTAGCTCGAGGCAAGAAGGAGTATGACAAGAGACACGATATTGCCAAAAGGGATGCTGACAGAAGAATGCAGCAGGCCATGAGGAGATAAGGAGGCTATAATATGCAGAGTTTCTTGAACAAAGTCGGAAAAAAAGCTGAAGCTGCAGCAAACAAGGCAGGCAGCAAGGCAAATGAGCTTCTTGAGGTAGGCAAGCTCAAGGGCAGAATCAGCGCTGAGAAGCAGAATATCAAATCAGCCAAAATCGGTATAGGCGAATACTGCTATGATTTATTCTGTGAAGACAGTATTGAGAATGATAAAATAAAAGAATTCTGTGAAAAAATCAGAAACAGCGAGGTCAATATCGAGGAGCTGAAGAAACAGATTGAAGCCATCAGATCACAGTCAGGAAACTCTCAGAGCGACGACGAAGATGATTTTGAGGCTTGTGATGATATTGACGCCGATGAAGACATTGATGATATATTCAGTGATGATGAGGACTGATGCCCTTAATCTGATGCTTTGAAGTCAGTCTGAAAATCTGCTTTTAAAGGATTTTATTAAAAATGAATACAGCTGCAGATGTGATGCATTATGTTAATTTTCATCGTCATGCAAAGCGCACCTGCAGTACAATATGGGGATGTCTTTGGTTTCGACGGGGGTGTGGAAACCGGATAAGCGAGCCGTAGTCGCCAAGTCTACGTTAAAAGTGGCCGTTTAAATATAAACGCTAAAAAGAACAACAATTTCGCACCTATGGCTATGGCTGCGTAAGCGGTCATACGCTGTGCGTGTCAGCTCCGGCTCACCTGCAGGCCGGTGATCTGACATCGATCATGCAGGAAAACCTCATGTGAATGCCCGGCAGCATGAGGGACTAACGGGATAGCTGATCTTAAAGCCTGCTTTTGGGCGTTAAGAGAGGCGAAGTTTTAAAACATAAGCTGCGCTCGGAGAAATTCTCGTGGAAATGCTTTCGGACACGGGTTCGACTCCCGTCATCTCCACCATGGAACCGTTGGAAATTCAATGGTTCCTCTTTTTTATTTCTGCTTGTCATAAATTTGTCGTAAAACAAAGGCGGCTTACCGCCGCCCTTTTGTACCCCCTGTTGATTACTCAGCAGGCTTTTCCTTTTCCAGAAGTTCCGCAACTTTAGCTTTTGCCTCTTCCAGGTCTTTGCAGCCGTCTAATATCATGGCTACCATTTTTAAAATCTTATCAAACTGCTTATCTGTCATTTTCTCGTCCATGTTTCTCCCTTCTCTCTTCCGGTTCAGTCATATTGTTTCTTTTTACTCTGCATAAATTGATATACTTTCTTACATTTGTGTGCATGTTCCTCGCCTCTTTTTTTCAAGAGTACACTCTTTTTTATATACAACCAAGTATTTACAATAAAAAAAAGGGGGGGACCGCAACGGCCGTCTGCACAGCCTTGTCAACTCTGCGGTCAAATTCCGCCTGATTGCCCGCCTGCTTTAAGAACTCCTCAAAAGTCACAGGCTTGTTTTCAGGCTCGTTGTTTCCGCCGCCGTTTCCACCTTCGGTTCCACTGCCGTTTCCGTCTCCGGACCCATCACCGTCACCGAACAGCTGCAGCAGCAGCTTTCTCTTTCCTTCATTTGCTAAAACTTCTACCATATCATTTATCCTTTCTGCCCCAGACCATTCACTTTCGCGCCCAGTCCATTGCCGTTATCAATCCTCACGTATTCAGGATACGCATCCCGGATTGCTTCGATACCAATAAAAAAGGACCTCATCAGAAGATTCGCATCCTCTGACAAGTTCCCGTCGCATTTAATCCACGACCTGCCATCTGCAAATTCGTATTTGATTTTATCTCCGGCAAGCTCTTCGATTGACCACACCAGAGTCTGAAACAGTGTGCTCACTGCGGCGCACACTATGTCCTGTCCCGATGGTGCAAAGCCTGCGTGTCCCTCGACAGATATGCCGTTTCTGTGTTTTGTTATAACTACCATTTTCAAGCCTTCAGCACGGTTTCCAGAACAACCTCGAAAGCACTTCCTAAAAACTGCCTGACTTTCGCCATGCTCCCGTTTTCTTCCAGAAAGTCAACGCCCGCCAACGTTATCCTGGCGCTGTCCGTCATGGTTACCGCAAGCCCGTCTTTTGCCATTGTGCATATGAAGCCCTTTACATATCCGGCTTCTGAAAGCTCCGCAATAACCTGCTCCCAGTATTCCTCGGGAATCTGAAACAGTGTGCTTTTGCAGCACATATCCTCAAGCGCAGGGCGCTTGCCAATCTTCATGCACCCATACAGATACTTCAGTATCTTGTACATAATGACTCTCATATCATCCTTTGCCATGCTGTTTCTCCTTACTAAAATTGCCGCCAATCTATGATCAGCGGCAATCATTTCCAAGCATTTATCATATTTTTAATTTGCTCATTCTTGCCATTATATGTTTCTGCCCCCAGCACATCAAGCGCAGCCTTTGCAACATAACTGATAGGCACGTTTAGAAGGCATGTCTCATCATCTTTATGTTTCTTTATTGCATCAATAAAACTTTCATCAGTCACTCTATTATCGATACCGGAAATTATTGCTTGCATAACAACTGCAGGAATATTGCTTTGTATATCATTTATGATTTTTTTATTAGAATTATTATTCATATCTCTCAACTTCCTTATCACGAAGTTTTTCCAATCGCCTTACAATGTCATTATAACCTTGCTCTTTCGCAAAGTCAATTTCCACTTGGTAAGCACCCACTTCTCTGTCTATGCACTTTTCGTAATCCTGAAACACCCTAAATCCGAGATAACCATCTGCTCTATCGTCACAAAAATGCTTATATTCGTGCATCCAAGCACTTATACTTGCGCCTTCTTCAATGTTTACGTTTCCAGCTTTTCCGACTGAAAGCCCAGGGAAGTATCCCATTACGCCTTCTCGTCTGGTTATTTCAACCCCGCTTTGTTCCATATCATCAATTATTTTATTCAACTCTTGAGGATGGGATTTCTCTGCCGCGCCAATATATTCCCTTATCGGGTCATCTTTGGTATTAAATGCTTTTGCCCTTGCATTGTTTCTTTCCTGCCAATCCCTGAAGCTGAGTCCATACTCGCTGTAGCTGTCGAGCCACTCGTTATACTTCTCTTCATCCAGCCATGCGCTTGTGCTACAATGGCAATTCGGGTGCATTGGCGGTGCGTTTTCTCCGGGCATCATGTCTTTAACCTTGAAGTGTTCACCGTCAAGTGCCTTGCATGCACTGCAGGCATCACCCTTGTGACAGCAGATATATTCATACTCAT